>CAZHBK010000067.1:0-7868 GCA_964530465.1 uncultured Nitrososphaeria archaeon
ACTGAATCCCAGATAGCTTTAAAACCAGCTGGATTAGTAGATGCAAGACCCCAATGGATTGCATACGTTCCTATCATCATTAAGGATCCAATTACTGGTATTATCCATAATGCTTCTATAATCCTAACTACAACTCCAATTCTAAGCGAGCCTACTATAAATGCAATTACAAGTAATATTATACCTATCCATACTGAGTTTATTGGTAGCATCATCCACTCTCCGATGGATACTAGTCCTGTATTATGGAATGCCATACCTACATTCCATAACATCATACCCCAGAAGAATGCATCATAATACGCTATAATACCTAATAGCATCCAACCGCCGAACCATGAAACCCATGAAGCAACGAATCCCCATGTTGGCGAGATAATTCTACTTATAAATATATATGCACCACCACTCCTAGGCATTGCAATAGCAAGTAATGCATAACATACTGCAACTAGTATAACGGGTATTCCAGCTAATCCAAAACCTAATGCAACATTTGAACCAGGGTATAAATATCCATTTTTAACTGATAAAAGATTAATACCAGCGCCGATTGCATAAGACATTGTTATAGTCATTAAACCAAATGGACCTATCTCACGAACTAAGCCAGAAGCTCTGCGTGTAAATAGAGGTATCGCTTCTTCAGAGGACATTTCAATCACTAAAGAATTACTATACAAATGATATAAAATTTAGTTATTACATCATAGTTTTTTATGATTGACTGTCTAATTTCATTTATACATATGGATATTTATTCGTATAACTTGTTGATTTGATCTGCATATGCAATATATTATTAAATACGTCTATACCGTATATTTTATTGTGGCGATCCATTATGGTTAGAATTGTATATTCTGGAGATGTCCATGGTAATGAGAGAGTATGGCTTAAATGGCTTAAAGCAGCAGAAGAGTATAAAGCTGATTATCTAATTATGAATGGTGATTTAACTGGTAAGAAGATAGTTCCTATAGCTAAGATGAAGGATGGAACTTGGAGATCGGCTAAATTCCTAGATAGAGAGTGGATTTTAAAGAGTGGGAAAGAGGTTGAGGAATTAGCCGAGAGAATTAGACATGCTGGAATGTATCCATTTATAACTACGATTGACGAGATTAAAGCTATAGCTCAAGACCCTAAGAAGGTAGATCAATTATTTGAAGAGGTTATGGTTAAAGAGATAGAGAGATGGCTTGATCTAGTTAAACAGAAGGTTCCTCCAAATGTTAAGGTAATTGTATCACCAGGAAATGATGATAGTTTTGCAATAGATGAAGTAATTAAGAGATGTGATAGGGTAATCTATCCGAACGATAAAGTAATATATATCACCAATAAAAACCCGCTAATTACATGTGAGTGGGTGAATCCAACACCATGGAATACACCTAGGGAGGAAGATGAAAGGAAGCTCAAGAAGAGGCTTGAATCTAAGTTTAAAATGGTTAAGAAGGAGGAATATCCATATGTATTAGCAATGTTCCATGCACCACCATTTGATTCGGGGTTAGATATGGCTCCTAAACTAGATAAAAACTTAAAACCCATTCTGGTTGGAGGACATCCAGTTATGGTTCCAGTAGGTAGTAAAGCTGTAAGGGAAGTTATTGAAAAGTATCAGCCATTGATGGGATTACATGCACATATACATGAATCACCTGGTGAGGTTAGAATTGGGAGAACGTTATGTATAAATCCGGGATCTGAATATGATAGAGGGATATTTAGAGCATATATAATAGACCTATCTAAAGATGGAAGTATTGAAAAGTACTGGAGGACATATGGATGATAGTGAATTAAACTACTACGTCCACTAATATCAGACTACAACTTCAACAGTATATTTCTTACTCAGTAATCCAGGCTTCTTAACTACTTTAATACTATTATAATCGGTATTATAGAGTGAGAGAGTCTTTTTATGAGGATCTAAACCTTGCTTTCTCAGATAATACCCATATGTGTATATTAAATTTTGAGTAAATTCCTTTATCTTAGCTCTAAGAAATCTATACTTCTCAGTATGCTCTCTAAAGAATTTATCTATCTCGAGATTCATTCTCCTCCTATAGATCATTGAGTATATTGTAGCCATAGAGCTTATTGATATCGATATAGCAAATAGATATATAATGTATGTTGACATATACCCCATAGACATTAATATAGCTACTACTACAGTAGCTATTAGAAATATAAAGCTTAGAATATGCATTATCGACGTCAGTCTAAGATATAATCCTACTTTAGGAATCCTCCTTACAGTATATGCCATCTTAAGTAGGGGTTTCTCAATACTCCTCCACTCCCTACTAACATCACCGCCTAACTCTCCAGCTCTAATCTTAATTCTAAATGGCTCTGGATCTTCGAAGTAATATGCTAAATATCCATCTAGGAATGTGATTAGATTAGCTAGTAGCTTTAAATTAGGATTATCACCCAGCTTATATATCTTCTTACTTGAAGCCATTACCTATTAACAATATTTTAATTCTAAATTTAAATATAGATGTTAGCTATCTTAACCTAGGCTATCACTTGAGAGTATAAAATTTATTTAACTCTATTTAGGAATTCATGATAGTATCTTTCTATATTTGCGTATCTATCTTTCGCTACCGAAATCATATAATTCCTTAATCCAATCATTTTATATAGATCCCTCTTAAACTCCCTCAATAAATGCAGATATTTATTAACTGAATTAGCTAGTGTTTTAGATACATCTCTTCTCATACCTAATTCTCTAATTATATCAATTAGATCTAGGAGGAGTCTTCCCTGCCTTGAAATCATCATATCTATATCCCTTAGGGCATCGACTTCATCTGGAAGTACTTCATCAAAGAGTTTAATTAGCTTCTCGCATTCATTAACGTCATAGATTTCCCGTATTATTTCATGTGTGTTCCTCCTATCATCTAATAGGCGTTTAATATTATCAAGGATATCTTCAATGTTTATCTTGATAGCTGTTAGATGTTGAATTAACTCTCTAACTTCATACTCCTTAGCTTTAGCATATAAGTCATCTATATTGAATTCATACTCTCCATTAAGTATTGATTCTAGAATAGATTTAATCCTATTTAACTTTAAATCCTCCTCTCTATATACATCTATAAACTTACTACTTATTTTTGGTGTGAGATATGCTTTAGAGATGATATGATATATAGTCCAATCTCTAACAATGCTTCCATCCTCAGATAATACTATAACCGTAGAGCCTTTAATACCTCTAAACCTTCTCTTCCTAGCATATTGAATGATCCAGTATTTTGATTCTTTAAAGTGGTATGGCCCGTCTATATTATAGGTTTCATCCTTAAATCTATATAATTCAGCGACTTCTCTTAGCCTTCGATTATTATCACTCATTGCTACTACAAAGATTTATTCACTAATCCAGATAATTAAATTACATAAGATGCCATTCAGTGTAATTACATTCAAACCTATTGGAGTTGTTAGGAGGGATTTAGATGTATATAACTTAGATGTATTGAGGACTAGAGAAGCTATAATAGAGGTATATCCAGAGTATATAGATGGATTGAAAGATATTGAATCGAGAGAATATCTATGGATCATATGGTATGCCCATCTAGTTAAGCCATTAGAGAAGGATAGATTATTGATATACCCGAGAGGTGATATATCTAGGGGTAAGACTGGTGTATTTAATACTAGAAGTCCGAGGAGAATAAATAATATAATGATATCATTAGTTAGATTGATACATAGAATGGAGAATAAGATATATGTTATAGGTTTAGATGCATTTAATAACTCTCCAGTCCTAGATATAAAACCATATGTTAGATCTCTCGACGATCCAAACTCAATAAGAGTCTAACTTATTCAAGATCTACTTTCTCCTTTTTAATCTCCCTTCTACTTTTTAACTCTTCCAATTCTTTAATCCTTGCATTTAATACCTCTCTAAATGCCTTAAGCAATTCAATCTTAGCATTAATATAATGTTTTACAACATCATCATACTCATCAGGTAGGATTCTAAGTATGAATTCATCTATTATAGATGGTAGAATCCATATCATTGGAATATATGTATACTCCTTTCTCTCATCGGGCAAACTTAATCACCTCTAAAGAATAGATGTAGTTCATTATTGATAAACTTAGCTCTCTCAAGACTCATCTTAAATGTTATCACTGGTAATGGTATTACGAGCATTACTGGACCCATATCAGTCTTTAGTCTAACTATTAATTCATCTCCGATCCTCTCAACAGATAAATCTGATTTAGATATAAATGACACTGGGATTATAATCTCAAGCCTTCCATCATATGCCTTAACATCAATTCCCCTACCCTTATAGTATACCTTAGATGGATCATCATCCTTATATAACTCTATAGCAGCCATCCTAAGCATATCTAGTCCTTTAAGCTCTCTATCAAAAAGCTTTAATTTCCTAACAGGTATTGGATGGAACATTGCTTCAACCTCCTTAATGTATTTCTCCTGATCTCTAACCCAATTCTTAAAATATGGACCTGATTCCTCAGCTGGTAATATTTTATTTATGATTATAAGATCTGTATTCAAACCATATAATGTAGCTTGAATATATGTTCTCCTAGTATTCGCTACACTAAATGAATCCGGATTTGTAACTAATCTAAGACTTGTTATATCATGATTTAGTAAGATATCTCTAATTATATCCATTCTATCTATGATCTCAAGCTCTTTCTTAACTATCTCTTTAGATGGTGTTGGTAATCCGATGACAGGCTCTGCTACCTTCGTAATATCAACTAATGGATATGCGAGCTTCATTAATCTCCTACTAATTTTACCCACGATAGTTGGTAGATATAGGTATTTTAAAGCCTCACCGGATGGAGTAGTATCTATAACTATAACGTCATATCTACCTTCTTCATATATCGATGCAAGTTTGAGTAGTGTTGCTACTCCAGTCATACCGGGTATTGCTGCTATCTCATATGCAATTATTTCATCTAAACCTCTAGCCTTTAAAACAGATGCAATATAATCTAGTATTGATGCATAATGCTCTGATGCCTCCTTAACCGGATCGATATTCTGAGCATATAATCTATCTATGACTTTAGTAGGCTCTGTAGATATCGAGACACCTAATGCATCCCTAAGAGAGTGAGCGGGGTCCGAAGAGAGTAGTAGTGTTTCATATCCTAATTCAGCTAGATATAATGCTGTTGCAGATGCAATAACTGATTTACCAGTACCACCCTTACCAGTGATATATAACACCCTCATATCGATACACCTATAATCTTGCTGACAATATAATCATACATATCGGAGTCAGATATATTATGATTAAATATAAACCACTTTAAATTTAACTTAAGTCCAAAACAGTTAGGTAATGTAAATAAAATACTGGTTAAAGTTTTTAAATAGAATAAGATTTATTAGATAGGAGCAAAAATCTCGATATTATGTGAGAGGAAATGGTTAGGTTTTTCTTCTCAGCAGACGTCCACGGGAGTGAGTTAGTTTGGAGGAAGTGGTTGAGTACACCATTAAAATATAATGTAAACATACTATTGTTCTGTGGTGATCTAACTGGTAAGCAGGTTATAGCACTTATAAGGAAGGGGGATAACTATTGGACTTGCCACCTAGTAGGTAGAGATTGGGAGATTAGAAGTAAAGAAGAGAAAGAGAAAATGGAGCAGAGGATTAAAGAGATGGGCTACTATCCAGTTGAGATGACGCCTGAAGAAGTTGAAGAGTATAGTAAGGATCCTAAGAAAGTTGAAGAGTTATTTAGAGAGGTTATGACTGCTAGAATGAGAGAGTGGCTACAGATGATTATCGATAAACTTCCTAAGGATGTTGAAGTAGTTGTAATGCCGGGTAATGATGATGAATTATATATTGATGAAGTCATTAAGGAGTATGAGAAGGAGTATGATAATATAATATATCCACTTGATAAAGTAGTTGAATTCAAATCACTACCCGGCTACCAGATGATTGCACTGGAATACGTGAATCCAACACCATGGAATACGCCTAGAGAGGATAGTGAGAGAGGATTATGGAAGAGGCTTGAGAAGCTAGCTAAGCGAGTTACTGTACCGTGGAATAAAGTTATTTTAAATACACATGCACCACCTTATAATACAAGGCTTGATCTAGCACCTAAGTTAGACAAGAATTTAAAGCCAGTAACGGCGATGGGTCAGCCAGTTATGGTGCATGTAGGTAGTAAATCTGTTAGGAAGTTTATAGAGAAATATCAGCCGTTAATAGGTTTACATGGGCATATACATGAGTCATATGCAGCTGATAAGATTAAAAATACAGTCGTCGTAAATCCAGGTAGTGAGTATATGTCTGGAATCCTTAGAGGCTTTATAATAGATATATCTCCAGAGAAAGGTTTAGAAAGATATTGGAAGATTGAGGGGTGAGATATGTGGTTCATGCAGTAGCATTACCTGAAGATGAATTTGTTAAAGAATGTATTGGAATAGTTGAGAAAGCTCAGAATAAGGGTATTATCCTTAGGATTTTAGGTGCACTAGCAGTATATATTAAATCAGAACACTGTAGTAGATGTAGGGAGCTACAGAAGAGTCTTGGTAGATTGGAGGGAGGAGCTACATTTACAGACTTAGATTTAATGGCGTATAGGAAGCAGAGTAAGGATATTAAGAAATTCTTTGAGAAAGATCTAGGATTCATTCCAGATAGATATGTGAATACGATGTTTGGTGGTAGGAGATTAATATACTATCACCCGGATAACTACTATCACATAGATATATTCTTCAACAAGCTTGAATTCAGCCATGACATATACTTCGGTGAGAAACCTGGTAAGGGTAGGCTTGAGTTAGACTATCCAACTATAACTCCTACAGATATCGTTCTCGAGAAACTACAGATACATGATATAAACCGTAAGGATATAATCGATTTGATAGTATTATTCTTAGGGCATGAATTATCGGATAGTGAGGGTAAGGCGTTAATAAATGCTAAGTATATTGCTCAAGTTCTTGCAGATGATTGGGGCTTCTGGTATGATGCAACAAACAATCTAAAGCTAGTTAAGGAGTTTGCAAATAAGTTCATGAATGAAGGAAAGTTAACTGCTGAAGAAGGCAAGTTGATTATTGCAAAAGTTGATAAGCTTCTTGAATATATTGATAGGGAGCCTAAGACTAAAAAGTGGCTTAAGAGAGCTAAAGTAGGAACTAAAAAACCATGGTATAGAGTTGTAGAGGAAGTTGAGAGATGAGTAAATCTAAAGAAGCATTAGAATACCTTAGAATGAGATTAAGCTCATTTAAGGATGAAGTAGATATCAAACTTATTGAAGATCAAGGCAGGAGGATTATTGTTGAGATAGCATATCCACTCAATTTAGAAGCTATAGTGAGAGGTATTGTAGGATATGCAGTATATGATGCATTAATGCTATACGATGTACATATAAAACCAATATTCAAGATAAAACCACATAGTTAAACTTTTAGTAGTGCGATATAATACCTCCTGAAAATACTAGGCTTCTTTATAACGATGATATTATCGTAATCCGTATAGTATAGTTTTAATTTAATCTTCTCTCTATCTAAACCAGCCTTTTTAACTTCATTAATTAGAATCTTAATAAACTCATTAATTACATTCCTAACCCTACTTCTCTTATCAGCTCCCGCACTATAGAAATACTCTCTAACATAACTTCTAGCTAAGTAATCTACTACGAAATATGCGTTAGGCATTAAAATAACGCATAATACTACTATGAATGGATTAGTAGCTATATCAATTAATACACCAAACCTCCTAGGATCTATATATGCTAATG
>CAZHBK010000068.1:0-7754 GCA_964530465.1 uncultured Nitrososphaeria archaeon
GGGTTTATATGGGAGAGATTATTAGACATGATCTCATTATTGTTGGTAGTGGTCTCGCTGGACTGAGAGCTGCTGTTGAAGCAGCAATTGTATCTAAGGGTAAGCTTGATATTGCAGTTATATCAAAGCTTCAAATTAATAGATCTCACTCAGTATGTGCTGAGGGTGGTACAGCTGCAGTATTATATCCTAATGAGGGTGATAGTTTCTGGCTCCATGCATGGGATACTATTAAGGGATCTGACTTCCTAGCAGATCAAGATGCAGTGGTTAGATTTGTTAAGGAGTGTCCTAAGCAGATATATCAGTTAGAGCATTGGGGTATGCCGTGGAGTAGGAGGGAGGATGGTAGACTAGCCCAACGTCCGTTTGGAGGTCATACATATCCTAGAGCTACATTTGCAGCAGATAAGACAGGATTCTTCGAAATGCAGACATTATGGGGTGTGCTACAGAGATTCGATAATATAACATTCTATCCTGAGTGGATGGTTACCAAGCTAATTATAGAGGATAGTAAGTATAAGGGATTAATTGCATTAGATATATTTAACGGAGAGCTACACTTATTTACAAGTAAAGCATGCGTATGGGCGGCGGGTGGAGGTATGAGGTGTTATTCATTTACAACATATAGTATTTCAGCTACTGGAGATGGATTCGCTATACCATATCGTGCAGGATTAGGTTTACGTGATATGGAGTTTGTTCAATTCCATCCAACAGGTTTAATACCGACAGGCATCTTAGTTACCGAAGGTGCTAGAGGTGAGGGAGGTATTCTAGTTAATAATAAGGGAGAGAGATTTATGAAGAAATACGCTCCTGAAAGAATGGAGCTAGCTCCGAGAGACATAGTATCTAGATCTATGATGAGGGAGATTTTAGAAGGTAGAGGTTTTGAAGGCCCTAATGGATTAAATTATGTTCACTTAGATTTAACCCATTTAGGTGCTGATAAGATTAACGAACGCCTACCATTAGTTAGAGAGGTATGTATTAAATTCGCAGGTGTAGACCCAATACATGAACCCATACCCGTGAGGCCCGTCGCCCACTATCCTATGGGTGGTGTTAAAGTTGATATTAATGGTGCTACTGAAGCTGTAGGTTTATGGGCGGCTGGCGAAGTCAACTGTATAAGTATTCATGGAGCTAATAGATTAGGTACTAACTCAACAGCAGACTGTCTAGTATATGGTGCTATAACTGGGAAGGAAGCAGCTGAATATGCCATGAGAGTTGATGATTATCCAGAGGTAAGCATTGAGTATTTGAAGGAGGAGGAAAAGAGAATATTCGATGGATTATTAGGTAGGGAGACTGGTGAAGATGCATACTTCATTAGACGCGAATTGAGAAGTACTATGGATAAATGCTTCTATATATTCCGTAATGAGAGAGATATGACTGAAGGCCTTAAGAAGATTAAAGAGCTTAAAGAACGGATGAAGAATATGATTGTAACTGATAAAGATAGAACATATAATACAGACTTAGTATATGCGCTTGAGACTGAGAATATGCTTGATACAGCTGAGGTAATTGCAGTTGGTGCTTTACTTAGAAAGGAATCTAGAGGTGCGCACTTTAGAGATGATTATCCATATAGAGATGATAAGAACTTCCTCAAGCATACATTAGTCTATTGGACTCCTGAGGGACCTAAAGTAACTTACGAACCTGTTAAGATACTCTATTGGAAACCTGTTGAGAGGAAGTATTAAAGGAGGTGTAGTATTATGCCTTTTGCTAAGGAGAGGGAGAGAAGATATAAATCTAAGGTTAATTTATTAGGTGTTAAAGGATGGTATGGTAGTAGTAAGTATAATATGGAGAGATATCTATATGCACTACATAGGATAACTGGAATCGGATTAGTTGCATTCGTAATATTACATATCTTCATGATGAGTAGTAGAATGTTTGGTGAATCAGTCTACGAGAGTGTACATGGAATGCTAAATAATCCAGCAACTGATTTAGGTATGGTAATTGTTATAGCTGCATTACTCTTCCACGGGTTTAACGGTATTAGGCTTCTATTAAATGAATACGGCTTCTTCTTTGTAAGACCTAAGAGACCAGTATACCCATATAGGGTATCTGTTAAAACGGCTAAAGTTAGAGCTTTAACGATTTTAATGATCATCCTTGCAGTCATACTCTTCATCCTAGGTCCAGTCTATGAATATATCATTACATGGGGGTGAGGTAAGTGAAGGAGTCTTACATTCGAATGATTCAGTACCTACTTGCAGTTGTTATCGTTATTATCATCGGCTTCCACCTACAGCTATTCTCATCACTCATAGGGCCCGGATATATTCATGCATTATCCTGGAGCGCTGTAGCAGCTAGAATGAATAATCCATTCTACGATGCAATATACGTTATCTTATTATTTGCTGTATTAACCCATGGCTTCATAGGGATTAGAAATGTAGTGTATGAATTTATATCATCTCAGACTAAACGCGTTATTGCATCATGGGTAATATTCATCGTGTATATAATATTACTCGCGTATGGTCTAGCACCTATAATTGCATCAGCACCTTAAGGAGGTGGTATTATGAGTGAGAAGACCGTTAAGAATGTTAAATTTATAATTAAGAGGTGGGATCCTAATAAGGGTAGATTCTTTACAAGTGTTTATACAGTTCCCGTACATAAAGGTATGACCGTACTAGATGCACTCCTCTACATAAAGGAGAATCTCGATCATACGTTAGCTTTTAGATGTAGCTGTAGAATGGCTACTTGTGGAACATGTGGCGTTATTATAAATGGTAAGCCTAGATTAGCATGTGAGACTCAAATACTCCATCTAAAGACCGATACAATAATTATAGAGCCACTATCAAATCTACCATTAGTTAGGGATTTGATAGTTGATCATAGACCATTCTTTGAGAAGCAGAGAATGATAAAACCATATCTAATTAGGAGAGATATAGATGAGTATTGGAATCCAACTAGAGAATACCTCCAGACTCCTGAAGAGCATGAGAGATATATGCAGTTTTCATATTGTCTGACATGTGCCTTATGCTATGCTGCCTGTCCTACACCAGCAACTAATATTAGATTTTTAGGGCCACAAGCACTAATGAATGCTTACAGGTTCATAGCTGATACAAGAGATGAAGGGCTTGAAGAAAGAATCGCAGTTATAGATTCACCCGATGGATGTTGGGGTTGTCATTTCTCAGGTGCATGCTCGGAGGTATGTCCTAAAGGTGTTGATCCAGCATTAGCGATACAACTACTTAGAAGGGAGCTAGCTAAGAGAGTATTTGGCTATGTTGAGAGAAGAGAAGCGGCTAGAATAGCTCCTGCTCTACCAGTAAGTAAAAAGAAGATTACAAAAGGACCACCACCATTTACAGTTGAACAACCTCCTAAAACTACATAACTCTTGCTTCTATTAATTCCATATTTTTATTTTTAAAAGTCTCTGCTTTAAATCTCACCTAAGTACCTCTTAATTATTTCTAGAATTTCCCTTGGCATCTTTCCCATACTATATTAAATTCATTATAAACCTTAAAATCATTGGATGAGAATAGTAGAATCCCCTCTTAAGCATTAAGCTACAGTGCTTAAGAATTAGAGGTAATTATTAAATTTATGAAAATCTATGAAATCTACTTTAATTCCATGAGAAGTGAGGAGGGATATAAGTTGACTATCTTCTTAAGGAACTTAAACCTACTTAAGACATCGAATTATGTTACGAGATTTAACGATCTAAATATAATAGAGGATTTTAAAATACCAGTTGAGATAGATGTATTTAGATTAATTAAACTAAAGCAAGCTGATATAGCTAAATTACTAAATTCCGATTCTAGTTTTAATGGTGATTTAAAGAGTAAACTTCTTACTGCAATATCCTCACTTTTAAAGATCTCAAGTGATAAATTAAAATCCGATCTATTACTTGGGCATCATAATAGCAGGTATTTAAAATCCGCTATCTTAAGATGCTTAAAGCCAGGCTTACTAGTCTATCTATGGGTTTGGGAGGACCCTCTCACATCCTACATCTTAAAGTTCCACGGAATAACCCCGCTCTATATAAGATCACTTAATGATAAACCATTAGAACCGGATATAAGCATGCTAATTAGGAATTATGTTGAAGGAAGTGTAATCTACTTTTCAATACCAAATAAGCTGAATGGATATTTTAATATAGATTTAATATCTAATATATCAGATCTAATATCTAGAAAGACGGGATGCTTAATAGCAGATCTCTCGAATATATTTACTTTCTTAAGAAGATCAGGATCTAAATATAGTTATTCCTCAGATATATTTGAGAATATACTATCTAGTGCATTGATTAGATTACTGAACTCGATAGAATCTAAGTCAGCATGTATATACATATCGTTTAATACCTACTTAGCTCCATTAAACTTAGACTATTCGATAATCCTTACATTTGAGGAGTATATCAAGCGTATTAAAATATTAACTTCACTTGAGTCTCAAAACCATTTGATCTATGATGTAATGTCTATTAATGGGTTAAACTATATAGCTAATAGTGAAGAGTATTTGAAAAATTTATCTGAGCTTATAGCGCAGAGGCTCAACACCTTAATCGAAGTTATGGGAGATAGAATATTACTACCTGAGGGCGAGTATTTCGGAGGTTATAATGTTATCTTAGATATATCACCATATAAAGATCGTGAATTCGTAGATAATTTGGCGGGTAAAATTAGCGTTTCAATGCTCCCATTCTCAATAGTATCAGGGTGTAGATCAAGTTATATTATATTAAATCTTGCGTCAGTACCATATATGGAGGATGATTCTAAATGGATCGATGAAATAAGCTTAATTAGTAGAGTTCTGATGTTAGGTTGATTTAGAATGAATACTATATTGGAAATTGCTAAGAAAGCATATGATAGGATCAGCAAATTAGGCTTGATACGTGATAGTGAATTCACAAGTATAAAGGCTTTTAAAGACGGAGCCTTTGGGGTGCTTATAGCAACTATATTATCTCAGAATACAAGTGATAGGAATAGCATTCTAGCATATAACAGACTTAAGAAGACTGCAGGTATGGATCCATGTAAGATATATCGCATCCCTAAGGAAGTCATAGCGAAGGCTATAAAGCCAGCCGGATTATATAATAAGAAAGCCATTGTTATAATTGAGATTAGTAGAACTATATGTATTGATTACAATGGTAGCTTAGAATGGGTTAGAGATTTAGATATAGATACTGCTAGGAGTATTCTTTTAAAACTCCCAGGTATTGGGTTTAAAACTGCAGATATTCTCCTCGCATACTATGGTTTTAAGACTTTCCCAGTAGATACACATATCACTAGGATAACGAAGAGATTAGGCCTTGTACCAGATAAAGCGGGGTATGATGATATATCCAATGTATGGATGAAGGCATTACCTCCTAAAGAGTATTTTAAAGCTCATTTAACATTGATCTCATTCGGCAGGTCTATATGTAAAGCTAAAAATCCAAAATGCAATATCTGTCCTATAAGAAACTTATGTAAACACTACATAGGAGGAGATATACAATTTAAATGCTAACTAGAATTACCTAGTATGATAAACTAGCAAATGTCTCTTAACATCATCTAAAGTAGCAAAGTAAAATCCACATTTAGGGCATTTATAAAGTATTATACATCCATCTGAGTATACACGGACATTACAGTTTAACACATTTAAACTCGTAATATATTCTAATACCTCTTCCTCCTTCCTCCTTAAAGTCATAGTTATTCCTCACAAAAAACTAGAACACTTATAGTTTATAAATAAATTATGATTAAAATGGAAAATTAATCTTTAACTACGTATAGATATCAATTGTTAGTATTATGCTAATACAATTAACTGAGCTTTAGCAAAGCTAGATTATATCGCGTTAATTCACATATATACACAATAATATCACGCTAACTATATTTATGACTTTTAATTTACATAAATATGCAAAATTAATGTATTATAAATTGTAATATTTACATAATTTTTAAAAATGATAAAGAAGTTGAAGTGGAGCCATTATCCTATAACTTTTTTAATAACTCTTCTAACTGCTTCTTCGCTTGCTCGCTTACATCCTTATGTATACTTCTTCCATGTGTATCCATTGTTACTATTGAAGGTCCGAATTCTTCAACCTCTAATACCCATAATGCTTCTGGCGTACCTAGGTCAATCCATTCAACTCTCTTAACTTCTTTTACTGATGTTGCCGCTATAACTCCTAGTCCACCAGGGAATGTAGCATATACAGCTCCATACTTGCCTAATGCCTCTAATGTTTTATCTCCTAAACCACCTTTACCAATTATAACCCTAGGTTTGAAGTATTCTATGAATTTAGGCTCTATATACTCCATTCTAGTACTTGTTGTTGGTCCTGCAGATACAAAGACCCATTTATCATCCACCTTCTTTACTACCGGTCCACAATGATATAATACATTCCCCTCGAATTCAACCGGTATTTTCAATCCCTTCTCATAATACTCTACCGCTCTTCTATGTGCTGCATCCCTAGCCGTTATAACAGTGCCAGTAATATATATTACATCTCCAACATGTAATTTTCTAACATCCTCCTCTTTTATAGGAGTCCTCAAATGATATTCAGCCATTTATACCACCTCCCTAATTAAACCTTAATATCATCTAAACTTATCTTATGACTTAATATCTCAGCTTTACCATCACAGCTAATTCTTATAGTCGCTCTTCTAGCAGCCCAGCACTGTGTTACTATTCCTACTGGTAATGTCGCTGGATGTCTGTGTGCATATTCAACGTTAACACCTAATACGGTTGTATCTCCTCCTAATCCCATAGGTCCGATACCTAATTGATTTAATAACTCTTTAAGTTCTACTTCTAGTTTTGCAACCTCTGGATTTTCATGACGTTTATCTATAGGTCTTAGTATAGCCATCTTACCTAATTTAAGAGCCATATCTCCTCCACCACCAATACCGACCCCAACTATAATCGGTGGGCATGGCTTACCTCCAGCTTCATATATGGCTCTTATAACAGCTTCTTTAATACCTCTAATACCTAATCCAGGACTTATAATTCTAAGCTGTACACAGTACTCACTACCGCCACCTTTAGGTAGTAGTGTTAGTATTGCATCATCACCCTCTCTAACCTCCCAGTTAATCCATGGGATAAACCTACCTGTATTATCACCGCTATTCTTACCTGTAAATGGATCTACGGCATTAGGTCTTATAGGAACTCTCTTAGTAGCTTCTTTAGCAGCCTCGTAGATAATATCTTTAAGCTCTGTAATTAATGGAAAATCCTTGCCTACGTCTATAAACCAGGTTAATGTTCCAGTATCCTGGCAGAGTGGGTATCCTGTTTCCTCAGATCTTCTAATATTCTCTAAAATAGCTTCTAATATCTTCTTAGCGGTCGGATTACTCTCTTTTTCGTACGCCTCCTTTAAAGCATTTTTAACATCATCTGGTAGTGTTGTAACTGCTAACTTAGTTAACCTAACAAGTGACTCTAGTATAAAGCTTCTTAAGTCATTCACTTTAAACACCCTTCCAATATGACGCATTCATCAACTAGACTATAAGAATAGATATCATGGAAGAACTAAAGGAAAAAGTATAAAAAATTAAAACTTACTATGGTTCTAAATCATAAAGTAACTTGTAGAAGTACTAATTATTTAAACCATCAGTTAGAGATAATAT
>CAZHBK010000069.1:0-4604 GCA_964530465.1 uncultured Nitrososphaeria archaeon
GTTTATACCTCTTGGATATACCTCTAAATCTATACTTCTACCATCTGATGATGCTATTAGAAAGTTATATGAGTATTTTAATTTCAAGTTGGAAATTTTGTATACTGCTTCATCAAGTGATTTCGAGTTTAAGATTATTCTAGCGAGAATATGGAATGGTATTGATGCCTCAAATCTATCTATATCTAATGCTAGAGAATTAACACACAATCCAACCCCATATGAATTAAACCCCGTTCTAGATAGACAGCCAGCTTCTACATGTGTTAATATCCTCGTATTAGAGTCTTTAACATCTAATATTATCATATTGTTGAAGATCTCGGGTTTATAATCCCAATTCTGGCCAATATATACGTGTTTATCACTTGTTAACTCCGGAAGTACAACTGCAGACGTACATCCCTCTTTGATGAAAACCATCCTCATAAATTCATATCTAGCGTTTAAAGCCGTAATCTCTTCAATAGATAGCTCTGAACCATCAGCGATACCTCTAATCTCCTCATATAGATCTGGATCTAAATTATTAATTAAATCTAGAATTGATCTAGCCTTATCTAAGATCTTATCCCTAGATATATTTAAACTATTGATCCATAGATTGATATAGTATTCTACTCCATTCTTAATTAAATCCCTCGCTTGAGAACCATATCCGAAGCCTCTCTCATATGGTGAGCCATACACTGTAATATATCTATACATTATATTCATTAGATCACCTTCTGCAATAATAATAGCTTATTTAACTTGTAATGTATGATGACTTCTTAATCATTTTATACCTCTCATGTATTAATTCAATCTTATCAGGCTTTATCCTAAACTCAACTTCATACCTCCTCCAATTAATTAACGTATAGAATAATGCTTTCTCACTACTCAACTCAATAGGTATTAATGGTAGTATTGATTCAGTATATCTATCTTTAATCATCAGATTTAAGAATGATCCATTCCTCTTAATTAAAACCCTCATAGTACCCTTATAAGTCTCATAAGTGCCTTCAAGCTTGTTAAATACCTCTTCATTACGTATGAATTCCAATCTATCTAAATCACCATTAACCATTCTAGTTAGAACGTATAATCCTATATTTGATAGTGGGTAACCGCTTGAATTTGATAGTAATGCTATTCCAATATCATCTTTTGGAATATACCCGACCCATGCAGTATGAACTAATACTGATCCACCATGGCTTATAAGTTTCCTATTGAAGAAATTAGGTGTTATAATCCATCCATACCCATATCCCTCACCACCAAAATACTCAAATGGAACTTTAATATATGGTTTCTCCATAGCCTCGATAGATTCTCTGCGAATAATTCTCTTATCGTTAAACTCACCTCTATTTAGATACATCCTAATGTAATTAGCTAAATCTAGTACATTACTCACGATACCTCCATCTGAGGTAATTCCAAATGGAAATCTACTTTCTACAAGCATTCCATTCTTATCATATATGTATGGTGTTGCAAATTTACCAGTCTTCTCAATATCCTCTTTACTGAAGAATGAGTTAACCATATTTAGTGGCTTAAATATATGATCCACGATGTAATCTTCATACTTCTTTCCAGATAGCTTCGAAATAATACATCCAAGTAGTACATATCCTTCATTTAGATAGTAGAACTTCTCACCAGGTTTAGCATCAACCCATTTATCAGCATCCTTCATGAATATAGCTATATCATTTGGATTTATTATTGGAAGCCAATCAGTAGTTAAACCTAGAGTACCTCTTATAAATGCTTCAGCATATGCTAATGCAGGTATCCCACTTGAATGCGTTAGTAAATGATGAATTCTAATATCTTCATTAAATGGCTTAATATCTAATGGGACATACTTATCGACTGGATCATCTAGATTTAAAAGACCATCCTCATGTAATTTCATAATTCCTAATGCTGTAAATGATTTAGTTACAGATCCAATACCATATAGGGTGCTTGGTTCTGCAGGTATGCATTTAGACACATCTCTATATCCAAAGCCCCTACAGTATATAACTTCATCACCGCTGGTAATTGATATTGTTACACTAGGTATTCTATACTTGCTAATTCTTTCAAGAATGAAGGATTCAATATCTCTAACCAAGCTAGATTCAATTCTCATAAAATATAAATAAAGCAGGTCTAAATGATAAATTGAATTATGGGAGGATGAACTCGGGGCCCACACCCGCTGAATAGCAGATGTTGAGGCGCGCAGACGCTGACCATAGATATCTACATACCTCATAAATAGTATGTCTTTAATTACCTCCTAACATTATATAATTTCTTGGTATGAGTAGTAGTACTAGAATATTCAATGTAATCATATCTGAGGAGGAGCTGAATAATTTAGTTGAGAAAATTCTAAATGATCTTAATACCGCTGAGGAGAAGACTATTGGTACAGGCGTTAAAGTAATTACTTTAAAACTTGCTGAAGCATCTAAAGAGCGTAAATGGAAATACTTCCTAGACTACTATCCAGAAACAGGTAGACTTACAGTAATGGTTAAGGTTAGTGAGAGACAGCCTGAGAGATATGCTATACTTAGGATATCAAGTAAGATTACTAATGCTGAAGAACCAGAGAAATTCCTAGAGAGAATGGCTAAAATATACCTATTACTTAAGAGACTAGAGGAACGTATCAGCGTGAAGCCTAAGGAAGAGTTAATATGAGATGGTATGGCTAACTATAAGAAGTAGAATCTTAAAATAATCGATTGGTTAAATAATAGTCTAATATCACTCTCCGACCTCTTTATCTCAGCTCTAATACATTCTCTTCTTCAGAGTATTATTGAGATTAGTAGACTGATTATATACGTTATTCCAAAGAGGATCAGTAACTGAGCTGTTAATGGATCAGCAGCATCAGGTATCTCCCTCCTAAATAATCTTATTAACTTCAATGCCTTTGGCAGTGTTATGAATACTAGCAGTGTTAGTAGAGGTAATATTCTTAACAATATTTCTATAATTACAGTAATGTATGCTAGTAGAATAGTTATAATATAGAGTTTTATTGATTTCTCCCTCCCAATTCTAACCTGAAGTGTTCTAACATTTACTGATTCATCATATTCAATATCTCTAATATTGTTAGCCATTAGAACAGCTACGACTAATAATGCTGTTGGAATCGATATTAATATTGGATTTATTGATAGTAACCCACCACTAATTACATAATACGAGCCTAAAACCATTAGCGGACCCCATGCTAGGAAGACAGATAACTCTCCAAGACCTCTATACTTAAGGTATAATGGTGGTCCAGTATATTCAAATGCTAGAAAACCTCCAAGTCCTCCTAGTATAATAGCTAGCCATCCAACGACTAAAGCTAAATATAGCCCGATTAGTAATGCAATTACCATCGATATTGTAGCCATTAGGAATAATTGATTTGAAGGTATTAATCCCTCTATAATTGGATGGGGTCTATACTTTGTTGTTGGAGCACCCCTTCTATCAACACCGGATAGCGTATCATAGTAATCATTATAAACATTAACTGAGGCATGTAGTAGTATTGTTCCAATTATAGTGAGAAGGTACAATACTATATTGAATGCACCGTTTTCATATAATGCGTATACTCCGCCAATTGAAACGGTAATTATAGTCATTGGGAATGCCCAAGGTCTGGTAGCAATAATCCACTTCTTAATGTTCAATCTTAAGACACCCAATATAATATCCGCTTAGTAGAGGTAAAATATAGGAGTTAATATATTACATATATAGATTGTTAAAGTGAGAGTTATATTTTCTAAGTAGATGTGTCGTTATAGAAAGAATGAGGGGGAGATGTATTATTCTATTATCCCTAAGTTTCTCAATGTATCTTCTTTAGGAATTCCTCTATCATCATAACCTCTTAACTCATAGTATTTACTTACCATGTATCTCCATTCATCCTCTTTAACGATGCATTCAACACCATTTAATTTAACAGTCTCCTTAAACCATCTAGCTGGTAATCCGTCATCTTCAATAGATGTCTTATTCATATACCTCTGTAATATTATTATTCTTCTAGCGACATCTCTAAGTTCATCAATGGTATAGTTAAATCCTGTAACTGCATTTAATGCATTAACTAATGATTGCCAGTCGTAAACCCCTCTGCCAAACTTACATAGTATTGCTGAGTCATATATTGTATTCCTCTCCTCAAGATCCATAATATCTTTAACTTTAGCCTCACTAACTTCAAATCTACGAGCGCCATTATTAGCCATATCGAATACATACGCACTACTCCATACATGATCAGCTCCTCTTTCAGCAATAGCATTATTTAACGCCATACCCTTGAGAGTTCTAGGATCGTATCCTGCTGGTTCTAAACCTTTAACATGTATTGCTTCATTAGCTACATTTAATTTCTCAGCCATATTCTTAACGCCGAGTGACGTTAACTCTCCTAAACCTACACGTTTAGCGGTATTAATTATTAACTCCTTAATAGCATTGGTATCCCCCCATTCGAACTTCTCCTTTAATACTCCCTTCTTACTTAGGTATATCGTAAACCCAATTACATTACCTAATGTAATAACGTCTAACCCCATTCTATC
>CAZHBK010000069.1:4614-7315 GCA_964530465.1 uncultured Nitrososphaeria archaeon
CTATCAATTAAATCAGCTAGGTATATTACATCATCCATATCTGAAACTCCTGTTAAACCTGCTATAGAATATACTTCCTCATAATCAATATCATGCTCGATATTATACTTACTACTTCTAACTCTCTTCCTACATGCAACAGGACAATATAAGCATGCCTCATGCTTAACGAGATATCTCTCCTTAATTACTTTCTCCCATGATATCCTATCCTCCCAATTAGGTAGTCTAACTTCAGTCCAATAGTATGTTGGGAAGAATCCGAGTTTATTAGCTATATCTATGGCTCCAGGAGTTCCCTTCTCCCTATAGAATGCTGTTAATGGACTTGCACATTTCTTAAGTAAATCTCTAAGAACCTCCTTATACATTGATTCATCAGCGATCCCTACACTCTTCTCAACAGGTTTAAATATTACTGCTTTAACCTTCTTACTACCCATTACAGCACCAGCACCCTCCCTACCAAACTCCCTCCAATACTCATGATTTATAATTGCATATGGGATTAGATTCTCACCTGCAGGACCTATAGTTATAACTGCTGAATCGCTATACTCCCTTCTAAGCTTAGATTCAGTCTCCATAGTATCTAATCCCCATAGATTACTAGCATCTTTAAACTCTATGCTATCCCCTTCTATGACGATATATGTTGGTTTTTCAGAAACACCTTTAAGAACTAGTATATCGACTCCTGAATACCTCATATATGCTGCAAGACTACCACCGACAGTAGAGTAATTCCATCTATTTGTTAATGGAGATTTGAATACTGCTGTAGTTCTACTACTCATTGGAATTCTAGTACCGCAGAGGGGGCCCGATGCAATTATAAGTGGGTTTTCAGCTCCATATGGATCTACATCTTCAACTTTAAGTCCCATCTTATAAATCAAGTATAATCCAATACCTCTACCACCCAAGTATTTTTTAACGGTGTTAGAGTCGACTGTATATCTCTTAACATCTCTATTAGATAGGTCTATTTCAAGAACTCTACCAAAGCTCATTATAGAATTTAATTCAAATTTTAGCATTAAAATGTTTATGAAAATACTTTATTAACTATTAAGAATATTTACAATGTAAGTATATAGGCTAAGTCTAATCAGTCTACTCCCATATGTAGTTCATGTCATATCGCCACATGTACAGTATACTTCATGCAGTACTGTAACGATATCATCAAATCCAATATATTCTATTGAGTCTACCTTTAGAAATCTAACAGCATATTTTAGATCATTAATCATCTTAGCTAATTTTTCAGCAGCATCAGCATATAATCCAGACTCCTCGTACATTATATTAATTAATTCATTAATATCTAACTCTGATACTTGATTAAAGAGGTCTGATGCTATAGATATCTTATTCCATATTGGTATTGAAGTAATCCCTAACTTCAATCCACTCAGTATGAATTGACTTACGAAATACACGTATTCTGATACCTTATTAATTATTGAGGAGTCCATTATAAATAAGCCAACGATGTAATATCTACTCATTAGATAATCGATTATCCTACTACCTACATCTCTAGCAACAAATACCTCCATAATTCCAGGCGTATCAAATAATATATAATCGTATTCACTAGAATCTAAAGCATTACATAATTCATTTAGATACTTACTACTTTCCTCAACAGCTTTAATAATAGCTCCATTAGGACCCAGTCCGTACCTCTCCATAATTTCATATGCTGTAATATAATCTCTAATATCGAAGATAGGCTTATATGGTATATTTCTAACTGCTGGATCAAAGTTAACTGTTGCAAGTTTATATGATGTATTAGCTAAACACCAATTATAAAACCTGGATGTAAATGTAGTCTTACCACTACCTGCAGGTCCATATATGAATACAATGCATGGTGATGTATTCATAGTAGATACACCTCCATAAAGATATCCTAGTATTATTAGCGGGTATTTATAAATAAGATTCTTAGATCCAGATGGAATTGGTTATATGCATTCTACTAATAATTCAGATATATCAATAACATTAATATCATCAGGAGCTTCACTCCTAAGCATAATCTTACACATTGGACATGCTACTACAACTGTATTCACATTGCTAGAGATTATTTCATTCATTCTAACTTTAGCTATTTTCTCACCTCTCCTAATATCATAATATAATTGCCCACCTCCTCCACCACAGCAGAGACTCTTCTCCCTAGATCTCCTCAATTCTACAAACTTCTCCCTATCAATACACATCTTAATTATATATCTGGGTTCCTCAAATATTCCATTCCACCTACCTAGATAGCATGGGTCATGGTATGCAACCCTATCTAAATCAACCTTCTTAAATAGCTTAATAGTACCATTCTTAATCAACTCTGCTAGTAATTGGCTATGGTGGACTACATCGATTTTAAATCCATATAATGGATATTCATGCTTGAATACGTTATATCCATGAGGACAGTTAACTATCAACTTCTTAAACTTATACTTAGATAGCAATTCTTTATTCATATTAACTACTTCCTTAAATAAAAGTTCATCTCCAATCCTACGAACTGGTTCTCCACAGCAATTTTCCATAGGTAATACTGCTACTTTAATACCTGCATTAATAAGTATTTTCAAGAGTGCTTTAGCAATCGTCTTATCAGCTGGATCATAACTTGTATTACAACCCATCCAGTAAATGTAATCATACTCCTTACCCT
>CAZHBK010000070.1:0-7312 GCA_964530465.1 uncultured Nitrososphaeria archaeon
GTATATATAATTGGTGGGATGGCTGAAGGAAAAACCAAATCTAAGATATCGGCTAAAATACCTAGGGTATCGATTGTAACAGCTACTGTGATATATCTAGCTTCATTTATTGCAGGTATTTTAATCCTATTATTCGTATATCTATATTGGATTAAATCATCTATAATTAGGATCCCAATCTCGCCCTACGAGATTTATATCGTTCCACATGTACTTATAATTTACTCTCTTATAGGGGCTATAATATATATCATCCTACTCGTTAAGTATATTAGACCTCCTCCAAAACCAGTTGAAGAAATTCCCCCTCCTGAAGCCGTTAAACCATCTGTTATCGAGGCACTACCATTGATTGAGACTTATGAAGTTAACCCACCCTATGCACGTATAGGTATTGTTAAGAGGGGTAATAGAATCGAGTATCATGTTATAGAACCACCATTGAGTAAGGAAGAGGAGGAGATTAGGAAGAAGATTGAGGATACACTTTATATGGAACTTAAAATCGATAGGGAGAGTTTTGAGAAACCCGAGGATGCTGAAGCGTATTTAAAGGATTATATTAAGCGTATTGTTAAGAGATATGGATGGAAGATTGAGGAATCAGTACTAGATAAGATATCGTATTATATTGTTAGAGACCACCTCTATTATGGTAAGATTGACCCTATGATGAGAGATGAGAATGTTGAGGATATAAGCTGTAATGGTCCTAATACCCCAGTATATGTATATCATAGATTTTATGAATCGATACCTACTAATGTAATCTTTAGTGAGGAGGAGTTAGATAACTATGTTATCAGACTTGCATATCTAGCGGGTAGGCATATTAGCATTAGTAATCCGATTGTAGATGTTACGATGCCTGATGGTACTAGAATTAATATCACGTATAAACGTGAGGTATCTAGGAGAGGTAGTACGTTTAGTATTAGAAAGTTTAGAAAGGAGCCATTCACAATAATTGATTTGATAAACTTCGGTACTTTAAATGAAGAAGTTGCTGCATTCCTCTGGTTCTGTGTCGAGAATCTAGCTAGTATTCTAGTTGCAGGTGGTACTGCAACCGGTAAGACTACATTATTAAATGCTCTATCATTATTCATTAGACCTGAGAAGAAGATTGTATCTATTGAAGATACAGCAGAGCTCCAGTTATATCATGAGAATTGGAATCCTATGGTTGAGAGAACTGGGTTTGGAGTTACTGGTGCTGAAGCCGAGATTAGAATGTTCGATTTACTTAAAGCCGCTCTAAGGCAGAGACCTGATATTATAATTGTTGGTGAGGTTAGAGGTGAGGAAGCATATACGATGTTTCAAGCTATGGCTACCGGGCATGGTGGTCTTGGATCTATACATGCTGAAAGCCCACAGGCAGTAATTAATAGGCTTAGAAGTGCTCCTATGAATGTACCAACTCAGTTAATACTAACACTCGATCTGATTGTATTAATATCTAGAGTTAAGATGGGGGAGAGGATTATTAGGAAGGTTATGAGTGTTACGGAACCAGTATGGGATGAGGAGAGAGGCGATATCGCTATAAATCCAGTATTTACATGGGATTCATATAGAGACGTATATGTATATAGTGGTAAGAGTAAGACTTTAGAGAAAATTAGCTTAAGGACAGGTATTATCATGGAGAGAATACTTGAGGATATTAAAAAGAGGGAGGTTATACTTAAGTGGATGAGAACTAAGAATATTAGACGTTATCAAGACTTCATAGAGGTGATGAGGAGATTCTATCTAAATCCAGATGAAGTATATGAGATAGCTAGATTAGAACTACTGACACTAGGTGAGGCTAGTGAAGAAGAATCCAGATAAGGCAAATCCAGTATATAAGACATCAGATATATATACTCTAAGCTATAAGGTATTTGGATGGCTCTCAATCAAGACGAAGAAGCATTTTGGAGATTTAAAAGTGAGTATTTTAAAATCTGGCTTGAAGGTATCTGTTGAAGCATATGTAAGCTTCTTATACCTATCAACGATATTAAGCTTTATCCTAAGTGCATCACTAATCTACTACATATTATATTACATCCTACATTATAAAACGATACTAGCTATGATATTACTTGGAATTCCATTCTCAATATTAGTATCAGCATTAACATTTGCAGGAGTATACTCGTATCCATCATTGAAGGCAATGAGCTGGGCTACTAGAATTGAAGACGACCTACCATATGCAATTACACATATGAGTGTATTAGCTACGGCTGGTGCAACACCTGAGAAGATTATTAAGGAGATATCTAGAGTACCTAATGATGCAGTTGCTGAATTTATGAAGGATGTTAATAGAGATATTGAATTACTTGGAATGGATATTGTAACTGCTATTAGGAGGGCTAAGGAGAGAGCTCCAAGTAGGGTTTTAGCTGATTTCTTAGGTGAGTTTGAATCAGTGTTAACTACTGGAGGTAATATTAAAGAATTTCTAAATTCATATACAAGACAGATACTGACTGGTAGGGAGATTAAAGTTAAGGAGTTCTCTGAAACACTAGCTACACTAGCAGAAGTATACATTATCCTAATGGTTGTATTCCCATTACTACTCATCATAATGCTATCTATAATGTCGCTTGTTGGAGGATCGATTATGGGTCTTGGATTTGTCCAATTAATGAGTTTAATAACATACATTGTAGTTCCAATCGTGGGGATCATATTCATTATACTACTTGATCAGTTAATCCCGAGAGGTGAGTGAGTATGCCTAGAGTCTCTAAGAAGATATTTAAAAGGATAGTCATAGTATCAGTAGTAATAGCAGCACTTACGATCTCCCAGCCATTTCTATTATTAATTCCAATATATCGATTAACATACTCAAGATACCTCCCTATACTATCATCAGATGTATATTTAATATTGGGTTTAGTTATAGCTATGTTCCCACCAGGTATAGCACATTTATTAAATGTCATGTGGCGTAGGGCGGTGGATAAGAATATACCTAGGTTGATTAGACATGTTGCTGAAGCAGGTAGGATTGGTGTTTCAATACCAGAGGCATTAAAGATTGCATCTAGATATGATTTAGGACCTATAACACCACTATTAAGAAGAACTATGGCTAGAGTATCATGGGGTTATCCATTTGAGAAAGCACTTATTGATTTAGCTGATGAATTAGAGACTCAGACAGCTAGGAGAGTTATATATGCTATTCTTGAGGCTAGTAGGGCTGGAGGCGATATAGAGGAGACGTTATTAACATTAGAGAGGCATATAACAGGTATACATCTAACTATTGCCGAGAGGAGAGCTATGATGAGGCCTTATATATCATATGGTTATATTGCATTCTTCGTATTCCTAGCTATCGAAGTAATATTATTAAGAAGTTTCTTTGAACCAATAATAGCTATACAGCATAAGATGATGCAGACGGTTCAAATGCCTATACTTAAGATTACAGCCGATATAGCTACTATTAGAAGATTCTTCTACCATATAAGTCTTATTGAAGCAATAATAAGCGGTCTTGTAAGTGGTAAGATGGGTGAGGGATCATTATTCGCTGGTTTAAAGCATGTAGCAATCCTACTTATAGCAACTATATTAACATTCTACTTATTCATATTCGTTTAAGAAGTCATTAGAAATGATACTGCAAATGCAAGTATTACAAATGCTATAGGAACTATAATAACGAAAATTATATCATTTAATAGCTGTGAGAGAAGTCCTTCTGTAAATGCGATTATAGCGATAGAAGCTAAAACCCTTATTAGAACGCCTATGAAACTTCGCCGTCTTCTAAACATCTAGAATCATCCCTAATGTTGACTCTAGAGTAAGATGTATCTTATAGGCATCATAAGATATTGGATGTATAATGCTTTTAAGGATATTGTGACGATATGCTTAAAATATGATTATTTCTCTAATATTCCTCTCTACCAGCCCAAATATACGCTATTGCTATAGCTAGAATCATACCTGTAATTCCGGATAGTATAGCACCAGCCATTACGGGGTTTGATAAGAAGTCCATTATTTGAGGAATATACTCTTTAATTAAAATACCAACTAATTTACCAACGTAATATAACACAGCACCTACTATAAAACCTAGTATGGCTATAAGTAGATACGCACCTAGCCTACTCAGTCTCATTTAAACTGCCACTCTCACGAACAATATTTAACTCACTAGATATAATATCTTTAATTTTATCAATAGCTTGTGACGGATCACTTATTTTAACAATCACTAGATTATCCTTAGGCGGTATAGATGATAGCTCCTCATCAGGGAACTTCTCATTAATTAAGAATATATGTTTTACATCTGGTGTATCTAAAACTAATATATATGACTTAAGTAGGTAATCGCGTGATACTTCATCTAATAACCCCGTTAAATCAACTGAATACATCCTATTATTCTTAACATCTTTAATTAATAATGGGAATATATGCTCTACACCCGAAATACCTACAACCTTCTCGCTAATACCAACATAAAAGCCTAATTTCTCAAACTCTTCAGCAATCTTCTTGTATAGATACAATAGATTGATAATATTTTCAGCCTCCTCTTTAAGCTCATACTTATAAATCTTTCTAACTAATGCTTCTCTAATTGAGAATCTATTACCACATGCCTTACATTCAAATATTATCTCGGGTACTTCAAATGTAGCACTGCATTTATCACATTTGAATAAACTACCTATAATTCGAATATCATCCTTACTCTTAATATGCTTACCACATCTGGGACATGTAGCTACAGATAATGATTCAGTAGTGAAATTCCTACCACATCCAACGTGTAAGGCAATAAAAACCTTCTTAATATTGAGTGAATGGCATTTAGGACATATTAACATTTCATCAACATCGATACTCTCACAGTATGGGCATGCTACGGTATTAGTCTCAATTATCTCCTTGAGAAGACCCTCCTTATTTAAAATTTCAATAACGTCTTTAGTCTCCTCAAGAGTCAAACCATCTCCAATTTTAAAATCAACCTCTAAAGCCTTTCTAACACGTGTAGATATTTTAAAGTCTTCTCTTCTGGTACCGCGTACGAGCTTAACAATGTTTTTATCCCTGAGTAATTTCGACAATGTATATATATCCATACTTCCAAACCCTCATTCAACTAAACCCGGCATCTATAAATTCAACTAATGTAACAATATATACGTATACCACATATAACAATAGCAATATTTTAATAAGTCTATCGGTATACCTCTTAATTAAGATTTTATACTCAAAAATTGATAAAAATTCATGTAATGAAACAGCATACATATTTACTACAATAGATATATAGTTTATAATAGAAACCTAGATATTTAATTTACCATACTTTAGCTCCAACTGGTACTTCATCTCCAGCAGTTATCAAATATACTTTACCTCTTTCATCTTCAGCTACAATTAACATAGCCTTACTTTCAATGCCAAAGACCTTCTTAGGTTTTAGATTAGTTACGAAAATCATCTTCTTACCCTTTAAATCCTCTGGCTTATATTGATCTCCAATACCAGCAACTACAGTCCTTACTTCATCGCCAAAATCAACCTCTAGTTTAATTAACTTCCTACTACTAGGAACTTTAGACGCTTCTCTGACTAATCCAATTCTAAGTTTAAACTTCCAGAAATCCTCAACATTATATAACTCTCCACTACAACTCATTAAGATAATAGCTTACGTTATCTCCTCTTAAAGTATTAATATATAAATCTTATTACGGATGTGTAGATAGTTATATATACTTACTATTACTCAAGTAGTCATTACCCTCTAGAATGTTAAATTAATTTCTCAGCTACGATATATCACTCGTTCTTGGCTTCTTCTAAGCTTGCTTATAGGCTCCCATCTAAACCTCCATAATCCTCTTGCAAAATCTTCAACTGCAATCTCCAACTCTCCAGCTAACATATCGCTTATTAATGGTTCGTCTGCTAAAGGTGATATAACTATATCTACTAATACTTTCTTCGATTCAACATCATCAGCAATTACTCTTACATTAGCTGAACGCCTAACTATCCATACCTTTAATGGTCCACCGGCAGTTTCAAATACATCCTCTAATGTATCGGATGGTGGAGGCCATAGCTTTAGATCCCTCGCTATTTGTATAGGTATCATAAGTTGTGGAGTATCAGCTTCATATCCACTATTTACCAATGCAATTATCTCTAATTCAATATCATCCCTTTCTACCTTTAACTTCACTCTTACAGCCATATTTAACACCAATGAAGGCTTTAATTCTACCAACTCTAACTCTCCTAGCCTTAATCCTACCGACTCTAACCATATTTACACCAATTAATTATAATTGAACTAGTACATAGTTAAAGGATTAGTGAAATACCTATATATCTTAGATCTTAAATTTTTGAGATATCTATATTCCAACATAAATACATACTATATCTCCTACATTTGTATCAGTAGGACCAGTTATAATTGCATTACCCAACTCCTTAAAGAATGTATATGAATCATTATTATCTAGGTATTCGACTGGGTTCAATCCCATACTTAATGCACTATCATAAGTATATCCATCTGCATACGCTCCCGCAGCTGGGGATACACCATCTATACCATCTGTAGCTATTGATGCTAAAGCAATACTCTTACAACCTCTAATTCTAATCAAGCCTGAGAGAACGAGTTCTTGATTCCTACCGCCAACACCACTTCCTTTAACTGTTACTTCGGTTTCTCCACCTCCTAAAATTAAGATGGGTTTCTTAAATGGAGTATTATACTTTGATATTTCTATAGCTAATCCTGCTAGAAATCTTCCTACCTCTCTAGCCTCACCCTCTATATACGATGTTAAAATCTTAACCCTATAATTGAGGTTTTCAGCAAGTTTCTCAGCATATTCTAAAGCCTGCCTATTATCTCCTATGATGATATTTCTTACATTCCTAAATATACAATCGTTAGGTTTAGGTGTCTCCTCAATCCTACCATTAATTCCATCCATTATTACCTTTAATATACTTTTTGGAGTTGAATTAATTAAGCTATATCTCTTCAATATATTATATACATCTATGAATGTAGATGGATCTGGTGCTGTAGGTCCTGAAGCAATTACATCTATTTGATTACCAACTACATCTGATACTATTAGAGAATATATCTTAGCTGGATATGCATATCTAGCTAGATAACCACCTTTAACCAATGATATATGCTTTCTAATAATATTCAACTCTCTAATATCAGCACCAGCCTTCATTAATAACTCCGTTATAATTCTTACGTCATCCAATGTAATACCAG
>CAZHBK010000071.1:0-7237 GCA_964530465.1 uncultured Nitrososphaeria archaeon
GTTAATGATATATATGGCGAATTAAGAAGTAAATTTATGAAATTGTTCGATAAAATTATAAAGTAAAAGTACATTTCTATTAAGTGAGGAAGATTGATCTACAGTATTTAATTTAATTTAATCTTGGTAATAGCAGTTAGTAGATATATAGACATGAATAGCAATCATAACTATAATGATTATGGGAACATAGATTTAGAAGAGTTAGTTAAAATTAGAGAGTATCTAGAGAAGAAAAAGGAAGAGCTCAAAATTGAGTTAGAAAGAATTGAAAAGCTCCTAAGTATAGTAGACAATATAATAACTCAAGAGAGTTTTAAAACAGCAACCGAGTACGTCGAGGAGATTAAGACTCCAGCTAAAGAAACTACTGAGAAAGCTAGAGAGACTAAATTAGTTAAAGCTGTTGAAGCACCCTTAAGAAGAAATACATTATTTAGCTGGAGGGGTACCACATATGCCACAATGGAGTTATATAGGGATAGAGTAGTAGTGAATATATCCAAAGATTTAAAGCTATCAGTTGATAGCAGATTAGTTAACTATCTAAAGAGAGAACTAGATAGATATTTCGAAGAGGATTTAAGAAGAGCTGAAGAGGGAGTATTGGATTCATCTAAGAGATTTATATATACTATAGATGAATCGGAGGGATTTCTAACTCAGATTGAATTCTACGATTATGGTAATGAAGAAAGAAGAAGGGATTTACTTAGTAAGATTAGATGGGTCTTAAGGACGCATGCCAGAGAGACCTTAGGATGATTACTCGATAACAGGTCTAAATTTAACTCCGTAGACTATTTGATCTTCATCTCCGTAATCATATAATCTCCTTAATGTTGCCTCAACATGCATTCCTATATGAATCTCATCTATATTTACATCTGTCAGCTGTGCTAGTATCTTAACACCGTTATCTAGTTTAATTAACCCTACAATATATGGTGTATACCTAGTGAATCTAGAGGGAGCAGTATAGATTACAGTGTATGATTCTAGAATCCCTCTCTTAGGTAATTCGATATACTCTAAATCCTCAGAACCACATTTCAAACACTTACTTCTAATTGGATAGTAGATAGCTTTACACCTCCTACATTTAACAGCTAATAGCCTATATCTCTCTAATTTCCTCCTCCAATTAGATATCCTCTCCATGAGGATCACCCAAAGCCTAATATTATTACTACAGATGTAGTATCAATACCACCCATACTATGTATTAAACCATATTTAGCATTTTCAACTTGATTTAAACCAGCCCTACCAGTTAACTGCATGGCTACTTCAATCACCTGATATACTCCAGTAGCTCCTAAAGGATGCCCTCGAGCTTTTAAACCACCGAAAGTATTTATTGGTTTCTCACCCTTAAGATTATGTACGCCTTCACTTAACTTAATAGCAGCAGTTCCAGATTCATCTATCCCTAAGGCTTCTAAAGCTAGTACACCTAGTATTGAATATGAATCATGAATCTCAGCAACATCAATATTCTCAATGTTTAAATTAGCCATTTTAAGTGCCTTCTTAACAGCATTATATGTTGCCTTAAGGTATAAGATATCATCTCTTTGTGTGATAATTATATTTTGCGTTGAAACACCATATCCGAGAAATTTAACACATCCCTCCTTAATATCATCACTCGATGTTACTACTATAAAGGCAGCACCATCACATATCGGAGATGTATCTAGTAGAGTTAGTGGATCAGCTATCATTGGTGATGATAGTACAGCCTCTATTGAAATCTTATTCCTAAAGTGAGCATGCTCCGCATTAACTGAATTCTCATGATCTAGTACTGAAATATATGATATTGACCTCCTATCTACCTTATACTTATTCATATACAGCCTAGCTAGAATCCCACAGATCCCTGCATTAGTTAATCCAGTCATATTCATAGTGAATCTATCCTCAGAGTAAGTCATACCCTCAAATACTTTAGCAGGGAGAGAATCGGTTAATTTTTCAACCCCACCTACTAGTACAGTCTTATATTCACCAGTTTTGACTGCTTTAATTGCTTCTACAATTGCATAAGCTCCGGAGGCATCAGCCGCATCTACTCTGACTGCAGGAGTATCATCTAGCCCTAACTCACTAGCTATATAAGCTCCTAAGTGACCTTGTAATTCTAAGTACTCACTTAACATATTACCGACATATATGGCATCTACCGAATCTACGTTAGCCATTGAAAGAGCTTTCTTAGCAGCTTCATAAGCTAAGTCAATAATATCCTTATTCCAATGCTCACCAACCCGAGTATACCCATAGCCTAATATAACTACATCACTCATTACTAACACCCCATTACATTAAGATCTTATCTCTATATCTAGCGTAAATCGCATAATCATACGAAACCATTCTCTCTATAAACTTCCTAAGTGGTGGTTTAGCTCTTCTCTCACGTATCAAATCTGTAACTAAGAATGAGAATACATCACTACCAGCTCCAGAGCCGAAGGATGCTAGGAGTATTCTATCTCCGGGTTCAGCAATATCGAATGTAGCAGCTAGACCAATTAATGAGGAACCAGAATACGTATTACCGATAATCGGGCATAATAGCCCAGGTTTTATAGCTTCATCTGGGAAACCTAGCCTTCTAGCGATTCTTCGAGGAAACTTCTCATTAGGCTGATGGAATATAGCATATTTAAAGTCTGATGGAGAGTATCCATATTCCTCAAAGAATCTACTTACCGAGTTTATAATATGTTTGAAATATGCTGGCTCACCTGTAAACCTATATAAATGCATGGGGTATTTAGCACAATCTCTCCTCCAAAAGTCAGGTGTATCAGATACGTATGAATGAGAAGCTTCAATCTCAGCAATAACGCCGTCTTCAACTCTTGAGATTATAAATGCTGCACCACCAGCTGCAGCAGTATACTCTAGTTCATCAGATGGTCTTCCTTGTGATGTATCACTACCTATAGCTATACCCATTCTAATCATACCAGAGGAAACCAAACCAATAACAGCTTGCATAGCTTCGGTTCCCGCCTTACATGCAAATTCGTAATCAGCTGAGAGGATATCATTAGGAAGCCCGAGAGCATCAACTAATATAGTTCCACATGGTTTAACAGCATAGGGCTTTGATTCAGTACCTACATATACAGCCCCTATATATTCCCTGGGTGCATTAGATGACTCTATTGCAATTCTAGCTGCCTCATAGGCGATGGTTATACAATCTTCATCGATTGATGGAAAACTCTTACTCTTTATAGGATAAGTCTGCCTCCCCCAAACTCTAGCAATTTCACGATTTTCAATCCTATATCTAGGTATGTAAGCACCATATCCATAGATACCAACTTTATTAAATGGTTTCATAGCAAGCACCTAACTCGGTGGAACCATCTTTGATTATAAAATAATTGTGTAGACCGATGACATTAAATTAATGTCTATATTTTCTTTAAACAAAAACCTAAAATTTTAATGCCTCTTATATTGAGAATATCTTAGCTATATCTCTTAATGTAGGTAGCTCTCTAACTATCTCACCGGGTATAATTGGATATGGTTTAAAGCTGTTTAAATCTACTTTCTTAAGTATTGGAGATAGTATTAAATCTCTAGATAAGTTAGCTGATATTGCAGAACCGGTAGCAAGCTCATTTACAGACGGAAGTACCAAAATCCTTCTATCTCTATATTCACCCCATAGGAAGCATTTAAACTTATACCTAACACCTAAATCATCATGTAAAATTATAGATGGGTGTTCATGTCCCATAATTATAATTTTATTCAATTCATTAAGTTCATAATCAACATGGCCATGAATAAACGTGTAGTCTTTAAGATCCCATCGTAGGTAGAAGGGAATGTTAAATTTATCTAGTACAACACCGAGATAATTATCATGATTCCCCCTAATTACAACTATATCTAAATTATATTTCTCCTTTAAATCCCGAATAAATTTCTTGACCATTAACCATTCAGTAGTGTTTAATAATCCAAATCCATGTTTTACATCCCCGACTAAGATAATTTTATCAACATTATAATTCTCGATAGATTTACATACAATCTCAATAGTCTTATGACTTGCTTTAGTAGGGAGGAATATACCCTCGTTAGCTAATACCCCCTCAATACCAAGATGTAAATCAGCTATTACAAGTGCATTTAAATCCTTTATATATGCTGCCGGCCATGGATCTGCAATATATAAGCTTCCATAGAGATGTATCATTTCATCCTATCCCTACCCTCTCAATAATTTTATTATATAGGTTCTGAAGTACTTTAACTCTATCCTCCATTAACACTACATCCTCCATACCTCTTAATAATGCTCCATGGGCAAATGGAGAAGGTAAATCATAGACTGGTAGTATAATCCATCTCCTCCTACCCTCTTCAATATCTCTAAGGACTTTCTCAGCACGGATAACGTCCATTTTATCCTCTATAACCTCTCTAATAGCCTCCTCAACTAATGGGAAATCTGGAATATTTCTAAGTAAGTGATAGTATAAAATTTCAGAATTTAACTGCTGCCTTCTAAGGCTAGTTTTAACACCCTTATAATATCGAAGAATCATGAATGCTCTATTAGCAACATGCCTGAAGGTTCTCCATACATACTGGCTATTCTTAACAGCCTCGGATACATGATATCTAACATTTCTAGAATTTAGTATTTTAACTATTTTATATATGTCGATATCATAATAAGATGGGTATTGAATAACAAAGCTATGGTCATCTATCATAATCCTAACGTTATACTTAAGCATATTCTTAATTATATTAGCATAAGCACGTGCTAATACGTTGTTAACCCTCCTACCAAATACAGTATGGAATATTATATTCATCATTCCGAATTGATCTCGATATCTCTCTATAATTAGATTAGATCTAGAATGAAATGTATTACATCCTAAATTCTTTAGGAATTGAGATTGCAATTTGATATACCTAATTATATTATCCACAGCCCATTCATTAGCCCTCATATTACGCTTTATGAACTCTCTTGCTTCACTCTCCTTACCTTCTTCAAGCATTTGCCAGATGTTCCATCTAAATTCTGCAATAGCCTCTCCTAAATCGAAGGTTAAAGGTAGTAATTCAGATATCCAACTTGGTACTGTAGGTCTTTCACCTTCAGCAGGTTCAACATATACTCTATCTCCAGATGCACCTAAGAATCTATATGTCTTGCCAGCTAATACGAATATATCTCCAGGCTCTAAATTCTCTACAAATTGCTCTTCAAGCCTACCAACACGCCTACGGCCACAATATACTATTATACTTACGTCTTCAGGAATAGTCCCAATATTCTGGAAGTATATTGGTCTTAAGTACTTCCCCCTCCTACCAAATACACCATCTTTCTCATCAAACCATATCTTAGCATATACATTATATTGCTCTAAACTATGATACTTACCGCTTAAATATCTGAGGACCGAGATAAACTTGTCATATGGTAGGTCATGATATGGGTATGCTCTCCTAATGACTCTATATGCATCCTCAACTCTCCATTTCTTCGTTAATGCCATTCCAACGATATGCTGTGCAAGTACATCTAAAGCATTCTTAGGTATTGAGATAGTATCTAATTTACCCTTATAAGCTTCCATAATTAATACTCCATCCTCGATTAAATCATCTAGGTCCAATGCTATAAAATACCCTTTAGAAACTTTATCCATTGAATGCCCACTCCTTCCAATTCTCTGAAGCCCTCTATTAATACTCTTTGGAGAACCTATCTGTACAACTGCATCTATATGACCAATATCAATCCCTAATTCAAGTGATGTACTTGTTATAACGCCTCGCACTAACCCCATCTTAAGTTTATTCTCAACTTCAAACCTCTCCTCCCTAGATAGTGATGAATGATGAACACCTAATTCATCAGCATTTAGAAAACCTAACTTCTTAAGATAATATGTTACTCTCTCAGCTCCACTCCTCGTATTAGTAAATACAAGGGTGGTTTTATACTTGCCTATTATTCTAGCTAGATATTCATATAATGCTTTAGATGCATCTGCCGATGAAGTATAGATTAGATCTTTAACTGGTACTCTAAGCTTTAAATCCATCTTCTTATAGAATCTAGCATCCACAATTACGCAATCCCTTGGAGTACCATCATCTCTATATCCAACTAAAAACTGTGCTACTTCCTCCAGTGGATTTATAGTAGCTGACAGCCCTATCCTTATGAACTCCCTACCTATTAATTCAACTAGACGCTCTAGAGATATACTTAAGTGTAATCCCCTCTTATTCTCGCATAAGCTATGTATCTCATCTACTATAACCCATTTGACATTAGATAGTAATCTTCTAAATTTTGGTGCTGTAATTACCAGAGCTAGGCTTTCAGGAGTTGTAATTAGTATGTGTGGTGGGTATTTAAGCATCCTGCTTCGCTCGGCTTGAGTAGTATCACCCGTTCTTATACCAATTCTAACCTCCTGTATGTCTAATCCTCTATTCCTTATATGTGTAGTTATCTCATTTAGAGGAACTGTAAGGTTCTTATAGATATCGTTATTCAATGCTCTTAACGGTGATACGTATATTGCATAAACTCTATCCTCAAGTTCAAACTTCTTAGCTAATTTAATTAACTCACTAATTATGTATATAAAGGCGGTTAAAGTCTTACCTGATCCAGTTGGAGATGTAATAAGTACATTCTTACCCTCTATAATAGGAGGTATTCCATACTCCTGAGGAGGTGTTAGAGAATCAAATCTACTAAACCACCATGCTACATCCTCATCTAATAGCTCTAGCAACTCCTCTCTAGTAATTCTCTTCCGTGCGTACTCGATCATATCTCCAAGAAATACCACATATATGATACAACGGATATTTAAATCTAACCAATCTGAATCTAATAGTGGGGTAAGTCATTAAATCATCATTAAGACCTAATTTATAAATAGATAGTGACTTACGATCAAATAGTAATCTACTTAGATATAATTGTATAATATAATACGATACATAGTCCAATTATAACTAATAGAAGGCCTAACGCTATGAGTAATGATGTAATTGAGAAGGATCTTATAACTAGTGTTAATATCCCGATATATAGTGATAGTAAACCAATAGATAGCACTATAAACATTCTACCTTTAGAACATAGGTTGGATAGCTTAATACCATATAACCCGATAACTATTAAGTAGAGTCCCAAGCCTGTTAAAAATAA
>CAZHBK010000072.1:0-2799 GCA_964530465.1 uncultured Nitrososphaeria archaeon
TACTCGTATAGAATCTCCGTAATTGCATTATTCTCAGTCCTCCTAGCTATTTCATCACTATTGAATAAATATACGTATCAGGCATCTCAATTGATATCATCGATTATATATGCTACTGGTATTATACTTGCTGGTTTCCCTGGATCTGCATTTTTAATTGCTTTAATTGCTGGTGCGATATATATGTTCCAATCAATCCTTGGTATTCTAGCTTTAATAGCATTCATACTTAGAGGTGTCTTTACTGAGATATTCTTTATACTACTAGGGATATATCATGGTAATCTAACTATAGCTAGGGTTTCAATAGCTATGATGATTGCAAGCTTTCTAACTGGTATTTCATTCTACCTATTATTCGTACATGTTTTAAGAGTTCTTCCAGATTGGGGTTTAATGCCATTTATAATTATAACGAGTACTGCAGTCATATCTAATGGTGTAGGAGGTTTTCTAACTGTTAAATATATAATCCCACTCATCAAGAGGATAGTACCTTAGGTGGTTTAATGGTTCATATAAAATACTTATTTAAATATGATTATGAGTCTGAGGGTTATAAGACTGCTATTAAAGCATATGAGAGAGGTGGTGTTAGCTCTGTAATATGGAGTATAACTAATGAATGTAATCTCAGATGTATATTCTGCTATATGAAGGCAGGATCTAAATTAGAGGATGAGTTAACTACTAGTGAAGCCTTACAGTTAATAGATGAATTAGTTGAATTAGGTAAACCACTACTATTTATAACTGGTGGAGAACCCTTATTGAGGAGTGATATCTTTGAAATACTTAAATATGCTTCAGATAATGGATTGAGGATAATATTGAGTACTAATGGAAGTCTAATAACGCGTGATGTAGCTAGTTCACTAGCTAGAATAGGAGTACACTATATTGCGCTACCATTCTATGGAGATCGAGTACTGCATGAGTATTATACGAGGGTTTATGGCTCATTTGATATGGTTTTAAAAGCCATATCTAAGCTTAAGGAGAGGGGATTAAGGGTAGGCTTTAAGGTAATTGCATTAAAACCCGTGTTTAAAGTCTTTGATAAGATCATGGAGTATGCTGATAGACTTAAGATAGATCTAATATACATATGTGATTTAATACCATTCGGATATGGAGTTAATTTAATTAATGAAGCATTAGATGTAGGTAGCTGGAGGAATTTACTAGATATGATTATCGAATCTATTATACTAAGTGATAGATATGGTTTTGACATAGATATAGGTGCTCATCCATCATCAGCAATATACATTCTTGAGAGGCTTAAATCATTAGACTATGATGTATCTAAGGCGTTAAATAAAATGAGTAGGCGTAAGTTATGTCCTGTTGGCAGGGGTTTTATAGCTATATCATCAAATGGTAATATACTACCGTGTAACTTCCTACCAATTTACTCGATTGGAAATATTAGAAATTATAGATTGAGGGATTTAATTAAATCACCTGATTTAACATCATTAGGTGATTCAAATAAGCTAAATGGATATTGTCTTAAATGTAAGTATAGGGATATATGTGGTGGATGTAGGGTTAAAGCATATCTATCTAATGGAGATATATACTCTAGTGATCCAACATGTATTATAAGATAGATTTTAATAAGCAGCCAATACTAGTATTCTGGGAAGTTACGAAGGCATGTCCGTTAAAATGTAAGCATTGTAGAGCTGAAGCTATACTAGAGCCATTACCAGGGGAGTTATCTACTGAAGAAGGCTATAATCTAATATATTCAATTACTAGATTTGGAAAGCCATATCCAGTATTAATATTTACTGGGGGAGATCCCTTATCTAGAAGTGATATATTTGATTTAATTAAATACGCTATTGAATTAGATATTAAAGTTGGTCTAGCTCCAACAGTATCAGAGAAGTTAAATGAGGAAGTTATTAGATACTTGAGTAGGTTGGGGGTTAAATATATATCTATTAGCCTTGATGGAGCATATCCAGATACCCATGATAGTATTAGAGGCTTGAATGGACATTTCAATATGACTATATCGGTTCTCAAGAAATTAGTTAGAGGGGGGTTTAAAGTTCAGGTAAATACGATTGTATTAAGAGAGAATGTAGGTGAGCTACCATATATGGTTAAGCTATTAAAAGATATAGGCGTCAATATATGGGAGGTATTCTTCCTAATTAAAGTAGGTAGAGGTATCGAATTAAATGATTTAACCCCTATCGAGTATGAGGATGTAATGCATTTTCTATATGATACATCTAAATATGATATCGAGGTTAGAACTGTTGAAGCCCCATTCTTTAGAAGAGTAGTCTTATGGAGGAGGGAGGATGATTCACAGAATATAAATTATATCAGAGATAGATATAAGCTATCTAAATTGTATGAGGTGCTAGCCTCAAAATTAAGAGACTTAATGGGCTCCAGTCAATCTAATCCGAAAGCATATTTAGGACATACTAGGGACGGTTATGGGATAATATTTATCTCACATGATGGAAGAATATATCCGAGTGGTTTCTGCGAGTATGAATTAGGGAATATTAGAGTGAATGATCTCGTAGAAGTATATAGAAATAACAGCATTCTTAAAGCTATTAGAGAGGCTAGATTTAATGGGAGATGTGGTATATGTGAGTATAGATATATGTGTGGTGGGAGTAGAGCCAGAGCATATACTACTTTCAAAAATATACTTGCAGAAGACCCAGCATGCATATACAATCCACAATCCAATTCCTTAAATAGTATATTGGAATAATTACATGACATATCTAAATAAAAACAAATCAATTAACTACTTCA
>CAZHBK010000072.1:2809-7197 GCA_964530465.1 uncultured Nitrososphaeria archaeon
AAAATGACAATATACTTACTATCAAATTGTAAATTGTAATTATAATGATTTGCAATATATTTGCTTAATTCATGAATTTTTAATAGTGATGTGTCTAATTCTATAATTGAAATATCTTCAATTTCAAGAATAAGCAATATCATATATATCTCATATGATGTAGTCTCTAGATATTACTATATAGTTTTAAGCCTAGAAATATATTAATATTTTTTGATGTGTGAACTTGATAAGTTAGATTTAAGAATTCTTAAGATCCTACAGTCTAACGCATGGATTTCAATATCTGAAATAGCTAAGAGATTAAATACTCCTAATACTACAGTTAGATACCGGATTGAGAGATTGATTAGAAATGGTGTTATTAAGAAGATAGCTGCTATATTAGACCCTGTTAAAGTAGGTTATCCAATAACACTCATCATATTGCTTAAAGTTGATAGGAGGAGACTGGATCAGATATTTGATAAGATTTCCAAATTTAAAGAACTCCATCACTTATTCCAGATAACAGGTAGATATGATTTGATAGCGATACTCCACGCTAGAGACATGGATCACTTAAATGAACTGAATAATGAGATCCGTAAAATATCAGGTGTTAAGGAGGCTGAGACTCTAATAGCTACTAAGAGAATGTATATTAAATCTGAGCTATATCTTGATGACATATTAGTTAAGACTTGAATTATAATAATTCGCCTCTATACTACTTTATTATATGAGCCTCTATAGCGTTAGATTTAGAGTTTCATGGAGTGATGTAGATAATTCTAAAACACTGCACTTCACGAAATATCTAGAGTATTGTGAGAATGTTGAAGTCGAATTGCTGAATAATCTAGATATCGATATTAATAATATACTATCTAAGGAGGCTATATCATTACCCAGGGTATATGTGGAATGTAGATATTGGAATCCAGTTAGATTTAATCAATGGGTTAGGGTAGATGTTGATGAATTCAATATATCGGAATATGGATATGAAATTAAATATAAAATTTGGAATGAGAATGACGGCGTCTTAGCTGCTGAATGTACTATTAAGACTAAATCTATGGATTTGAAGAGTCTTAAAGAGAAACCACTCCCAGAAGTATTCCTAAATAGACTTAGAGCATATATTGATAAGCTTAAAGGAGGTAGGATTCAAGAATCCAGAATGCTTGTTAGAAATGCATTAGATATGGCTTATAAAGTATATATTGAAACTGAGGGTAGGCTTGGAGATAGCTGGAGGGATAAAAGCTGGAGTGAGGTCTTAGATCATTTGAAGAGTGAGATTAGGGAGATTGAAGAAACAGTTAAACCACATGAGAGGATTCATGATTGTTTAGATGCATGTGCATTATCAGCAATACTCGCAGCTAAAGCAATATTAGAGTATAAGGAAGAACGGTAGTGGAGTATCGACATTAAAATATAGTGTAGATGGCATTATTCCTCTAATATAGTTGCTAACGCTATTATTGCTGATGCTGCAGCTAAATCAGTTGATATTGTTACTTCCGGTGCTAGGTCTAACACTAGGTTTGCATATCTATATACTCCTACAGGTATGCCCATCCTAGAGCCAATAAATATATTAACCCTCCTAACCCTTTCATCATTAAATATCTCTCTAATCTCATTAGCCTTCTTAATAACTGGATCTCCCTCAGGCTCGAATACAATCAATGGTTCTTTAAATCTATCTCTAACGACTTGGTATAGGTCCTCAACATATACTGGTACTCTTCTAACCCTCCTAGTGTATATCTTCCTCTGAATTTCAAATCTAGTTTTAATACCCTCATACACTCCTTCAATAAACCTACTCAACTGATCTGCTGGAGTTAATCCTATCGGTGCTATAACAAGCTCTAATACCTCAAAATTTTGAGCCTCTCTACCAACTCTAACACCCATATTATATGCTGCATCTAGAGGCCCTAGATATGGCATTTGAATTACAGCAATTTTCCTTAAATACTGTAGTATTGGTTTCTTACCAGGTCCCATCTTACTATATTCGATACTACCTGGTAGTACTGAGATTAAGGCATAATCTTGAATGATTTCAACAGCGATAATCTTATCTGGATAGTCTAAGTTTACAGATGCATTAGTTACCTCCTTAGCTATAGCTCCGGCTTTAACATTAACATCAATACTAGTATAATTATGAGTACCTCTCCTAACTGTTCTGACAGCAAATGTCTCACTACTCTTAATCCTATCTTTAGCAATCTCTCTAACTGCATTAACTATATCATCTAGATTTGAAGATACAACTTTATCAGCTGGTATTACTCTCTCAGCTTCAATAACATTATCCTCTATAATCTTCGCATCCCTTCTAGGATAATCACTATATACGACTACAATACCCTTAAAACCATACGGTTTAGGAACGACCTTTACATTTGGAAGTAACTCCATAATTCTAGCTGCAGCAATATTCTCGATGTCCAATTGAGTCTTAACTAGAATAGTAGGATACCCCATTTAGACTCCCTCTAGAGTAATGATATCTATTTCCTCCAAGATTTCAAAACATATATTAATACTACTATGAAGATGGCTATTAGTAATCCAACTATAAATCCATATATAAAGCTAGTTACTGCTATACCTACCTTACTAGTATTAGCTTCTTTAGGTTTAGGGGTGTTAACATTATAAGATGTAGTAAGTTGGATAGATGGATGTTTTAAACCGCTAATTTCAGATATTGCTATTAGCAATCTAGAGTATAATGCTGAATACTTATACATTAATAATTTATTAAATCCACTAGATCTATTAGCCATCTCGAGATATGCTAATGCTAGTATTGGTTTCGATATATTCATTGCTTCATATATGGATATTAAAGCATATCTGCGAGATTCATAAACATATCTATTAAATACCTTAGCATATTCCGTAGATGGAATCAGCATATTTAATGATGAGCTAGCTAATGCTATAGCTTCAATTGAATATGCTATAGCTAACTCATAATCCTCCCTCAGTAATGAGTTTAAAGCCTTACTAGAATACTCCATTGCTTGATTAATCCAATTACTAACACTACCGCTAATACCCGCCTCCTCAACTATCATATATGAATATATTGCTACAGATCTAGCCTCTGAAGTATAGAAATATGCTATATTCCTCAACCTACTATAGACATTTATCCCTCTTGCATACTTCTTAGCTATATTAAGCCATGTAGACGTAGTCTCCAATCTACATACAGCATATGATAACCAGTATAGTGAATCACTTATCTTACCCTCCTTGTATAATTCAACTGCCTTATTAAATGCATCTGAGGCACTCCCAAGTCTAATATAACAGCCAGTTATTAAATCTAAGTTATCCAGCGTTCTATTGACGGATTTAAGTTCACTATCAATCTTAGAATATAACTCTCTATAGTAGTCTACTAGATCACTATATGTTGTATTCTTCAAGTATACTACTTTAATTAGATAGTCTGCATATCTATATACTATCTCAGCTTTAAAACACTTAGATGCTGCAGTATAATAGTATGATTGATTTGCTTCCTTAAATGCTTCATCCAAATACTCATCTCCCTCATCTAAAAGCCTCTTTATGAAATCCCTACTCCTACTATCAACTAGCTTACTATATTCATTACTAACAATCTTTTTTAAGTATGATGTATTCTCGTATGTTTTAATATAGATGTATTTAAATACATTAAGTATTTCACTAGGGATCTCAATAGATTCCACTCTAGGTAGTGTAACGGTATGATTTGTAAAGTATTTCAATGCCTCGTATATATCTGATACTTGAATTATCCTCATCCTCCACTTATGCTTAATTGCATAATCGGTAATATTTACAGCTTCTCTTCTAACCTCCTCTATGGTTATCGGCCCGATATGCTTCTCAACTCTATGCTCTCTATACACGATATCCTGACCATATGGAATTAAGAATAATCTGAATCCCATCTTCTCTGCAGCAACCGCCTTTTCAAAAATACCTCCTACAGGTCCTATAGTTCCATCTGGATTTATCATTCCAGTCATAGAGACATATCTATTGATTTTAAGATTAGCAAGCAATGATATGAATGCTACTGTTATTAATGCTCCTGCCGATGGACCACCCATTATAGGTACCCGGGAGTACATCTTAACATAAAAGTTGTATTTATTATAATTCAAACCTAAAATCTGACATGCCACTAATGCTGCAATTCTAACTGATGCTTGCATATCTATCTCTGTCAGGGGCATCGTAGAGATATACACATCCCCAGAACCATTAGAAACACCAACCCACATTCTAACCATAACTCCTACCAAGCCATTCTTACTTTCTGCAACTGCAGGAGCATAAATGCTAATCCACTTAATAGTATTCAAATAAGTATTGGA
>CAZHBK010000073.1:0-7194 GCA_964530465.1 uncultured Nitrososphaeria archaeon
ATTTTATTCAGTTTTAACACTTCTCTTATATTAGTCTTCTTCCTATGTAAGAGTTCTCTTAACTGTATTAACTCATTTTCTAATTTTTTAATCTCTTCTTCCTTCTCTCTTATACTATTGTTGTTTAATGTTTTCTTTGCTTCTAACGTACTTATTTGCTTTACTATCTTTATCTCCTCTTCCTTAAGTCTCTCAATATTATCATTGTTCATATTACTCACATCTATACTATCCTCTAAACGTTTTATCTGCATTTTTACAACAGATATATCATTATCTATTTTATCTAATTCTTCTTTAAGTTGCTTCTCCTTAGCTTCATATTCTTTAATCCTAAGATCTATATTTTTGAGTTCATTGCTTAACCTATTGCACTCTAATATATTCATGTAGGCTTCATATAGATTATCTAGTAAGGTTAGATTCTTTTTCCTTTCATAATTTAAATACTGGTGAAGTAACTTCATAAGATTACTTCTAAGAATAGACTGCTTTTCGATGTAAAAGCTAAGTTTTGTTTCAGCTTCTCTAAGATGCTGCTCTGCTTCCTTCTTCTTTTCATCATATTGCGTGAGTCCAAATGCCTCATTAATTACATTCTTTATATCTTTAGCAGTTATGTTAGCTTGAGAGAGGATGCCTCCCTGCTGTATAATAACATAGTGGAAACCACCACCTATGGATGCTAATTTTGCAAGATAACTGGTTCTTGATACAAGTTTATTATTGTAGTAGTATTTATGGATATTTTTCTGTGGATTGAAGACCCGCTTAAAAATGTGTTCATCACCGTTTTCATCAATAATTACCAAGGTTACAGAAACTTGTAGATCTTTTCTTCTATTATATACTATATCTAGGAAACTATTTGCTCTAAAACCTTTAAGGCTTCTCTCTCCTAATCCAAAAGCTATAGCCTCTAATATGTTAGATTTACCAGATCCGTTTCTGCCTATAATTACGTTAATTCCATCGGAAAATTTAATTCTAGTACTTCTATAGGTTTTAAAATTATGTACTCTTAATTCCTTAATGTATGCTTTCATTCTTACCTATTAACCCACAATTATTCATTAGTCCTATTAAATCGCATGTATCTTATACCTACCCCTATATTGAATATAAGATAATTTTAGTAGTACGTTCTATTAAGTGTCTGAACGCCTTGAGGGTGGAGAGGTTACTATTAATACGTTCTTACGTTCTATAATGTACCTAATGCTAGTGTAATTACATTGATGATTATTATGATGGATTACGATAAAGTACTGGTGATTAGCTATCGTACACTAGGTGACTTAGGATTTCTTTAATCTTTTTCCAATGTGTACCCTTCCAATACCTCTTATTACAGAATATACAGTAAAGAATGACTGGATGTTTACTTTTTATATTAGCTGGAAGATTCAAAAACTTAGATCCTACTTTGATAAGTATATGATTACATTCAGTACATCTATAAAATGTTAATATATCGTAATAACTAAAAGGTAGTTTAATTTCTTTAAATATACTTTGTAGTTTCTGTAAAACCGTATCGCCTAATGTGTATATTGCAAGGATACTCTTTGAAAGAGCTTTACGAAAAAGTTCTTTATCCATTGTAAGAAGAATTCTATCTTCTTTTAACGCTAGTTCTATTAAATATGGATCTAAATTTATAATCTCTTCCTTATTACATTTAATGTATTTACAATTAAAGCCTAAGATTCGAAGCCATCTAGCTATATCCCCATCCATTTCATCAGCTATGAATTTAAATTGTCTAATACACTTCATGTGTCTCTCATTTACTATGCTATCCCGATTTAAAAGCTTTTAGTTAAAAATAGTTAAGAATATGATATAAACTTTAACTTAACGTCTAACTATTAAGTGATCGTTAATTCATGATTTAGAACTAATCGTAGAAAATTAATCATTATAATCATGAGGTAATGTCATGTGATATTTTTCTGATATTCTTAATTCTACTTATTATTTTTGTTTATCATATTAAGCCTTCTTTTATAAGCAATTTTAGTATATGCCTTCTAGCTATTACTCCCTCTACTTTATTATCTTCTGGGGATATAATTGGAATGACTTTCTGCTTATTTAGCGTTATTATGTTAACTGCTGATAATATATTATCATCTGGGTTAAGTGTTTTAACGTTTCTATTTACAATATCTGCTACTATTAGTTTTGATAAGTTATATTCCCAGTGATATGTTGGATTCACCTTTTTTATAATAAATAGAACCTTTGCTATATCTAAAGCTGATATAAATCCGACAAATTTCCCTTGATAAGTTACTATAAGTGTATTGAAACCAGAAGCTTTCATTTTAGCTTGTGCTTCTTTTAATCTATGTAGTAACTCTATATTGGCTCTTGCCTTATCCATCACATCCCGCGCTTTCATATTTCTTAATTTCTCTGCAATACGCTCCTGGAGGCATAATCTAACTATTTCATACTTAGTTACCAACCCATATAAAACGCCGTTTTCATTTAGGATAGGTAGTGAGCTATAGTTACCTCTTAACATCATATCTATTATCGTTTTAACATCTGTGTCAATATATGCTATATCGACGGGAGATGTAGCTGCACTAGCAACAGAGACGTTAAATGGCTGAAATTTCTTCACGATTCTTTGTGATAATTTGAATAAAATGTCGTATTCAGTTAATATGCCATATAATGTATTATCTCTATTTAGCACAATAAGTCTATCTACTCTTTTCTTACTCATTGTAAGTATTGCCTCCTTTATCCTAGCGTCTTTATAAATTGTTGGAAAATTTTTAACTGCTATCTCTCCTGCCTTCATAATTCATGATACCTCACGCATATAAAGGAGAAAGTAGCTTAATAAGATGATGATTAAATATAAATAAAACGAATATAAACTTAGAGATCAGAGGGTTTTTACAGGAGATGAGAGTTATAGAATTAGAGGTAGCTGATATAAGTGATCTAATTAGATTACATGCTAATTTAAAGCAAGATAAATATGGATTAATATATTTTGAGGATGAAAGAAATCGCAAAATACTAGGGTTTTATTATTCCTCCTTTATTAAGAATATAGATGCAGTCTTTATATATCACTCTACCAATACTAAGCCTCCTAGAGTCATATCTTATGCTCCATTCTTTAATGGTAGAGAAGTTATTGAGAAGGGACCCATAGATTCTACAAGTTTTATAAATATTCCAATCGCATATATTGAAGATACTCCACATGAAGTAGTGGATCCAGCTAAGATTAAAATGAGGTGGAGGATCGTTAAAGTAACCGACATATTATCATTAGTAGTATTAGCATGTATGTCATATTATAACAATGTAGTGATGCCATATATATGGTATGATGAGATGAGGAAAGTATATGTACTTGTGATTCATTCGTCGAATGATGAAGTATCTGCAGTCTACTTCACTTTAAACGATAGATATAAATCTCCTTATATATCATTAGACATTAAAAGGCTAGATATTCAATTTTCAGAGAGTGTATCTGATGTAAGTAGATCTTATGTTCTCGTGGTTAAAGCTAAATCACTACCATACTTCGATATCAGTAAGAAATAGATATATGGATATTAGGTTAGTAAGAGAAAGAGACACGTGTTAGCGAAGTATTCGTAAGAGGAATATGTACCTTCTATAGTAATCTAGCATATATCATTGCATGCTCTTTCTCGTATGGTTCTAAATCAATAACCTGCTCAATCTTAAATCCTTCTTCCTTCATCTTCTTAACTTCTTCATTATATATTTCTTTAACAGGTCTTACAGCATCTATGCTTCTCGCCTTAATCGCATAAAGTAATATTCCATTTTTCTTTAAGAAGTACTTCGAGTTAATTATTGCTATTCTCGTCTGATCTGGTTGTGCAACATCACAGTATACCATATCAACAGGTTTATCAATTATATCAGCGTATAGTTCGGGGTATCTTGCATCAAAGAATAGAGGAATGACATTTCTTCTATTCTCTACAACTCTATTTACAAATTCTAGCATTACTCTAGATGCTACTTCAACACCATATATGATGCCTTCTTCTGCTATAATATCTGATATGTGGCTGCTGGTAGTACCGGTTGACGTACCTAAATATAATACCTTCTTAATATCTTTCAGAACTGATACTTTTAGACCATTAAGAATAGCTGCTGATAGCTTACTCTTATAAGGACTCCATATTCTATACTCTACACCGTTAATCTTTCTAACCTCCTCCTTATAATAAGTTATTCCAGGTGTAAGATTTTTAGTAGCGAGTAACTTCTTTCCATTATCATCTATCCAAACTAAGTTTTTTATACTTGTCTCTATAACCTTCATCTTTTACCCCTCCTCATTCTCCTTGCTTTCTTCCTCCTTAATATAATAGGTGCTTCTTTCCTTAATTTATTAACTTTCTCTCTTAACTCTTTATAGAGTTTATCTCCGATAAATTCACCTCCGAATGCGTCTACTCTCGCAGCTATAGCTAATCTTCCAGCCATTAATCTAGCAATTTTTCCTCTAACAACACGTGGGGATTGACTGATGAATGGATGCTGGAATATAATGCCGTGTTTAGGTGGTTTTCCCTTCTTTCTTAATGCGATAAATAATGCCTTTTCGGCGCCTAACAACTGAATCGTACTTGCTGGTGATGAAGCAAGTTTTAAAAGACCTCCCGCTTTTGCAATTAGTCTGGCAGCTAGTTTATATCCTAAAATAGCTGTTAAATTAGGTGCGGTTTCCGTTAATAACTCCTTTAGATATTTCTCAAGTGCTTCTCTATGCTTAATCAATTCCTTTAGTAAGAGTGCATGCCTTCTAATTTGCTCTAAATCATCTTTAGTTATTAATGCCCCCCCTGTTTTCTCAGCAGCCTCATGTATCAATCTCGCTCTCTCCCGTGAATATCCTAAACTCTCTAACCTATCGATTGTGAAGTCTTCCTTTTTGCAGATTGTAGCTACGAGATTGGCATAGCTTTCAATCTTACTAACATAATTGATTAATTCTGGAAAGTATATACCATACCATTCCCTAAGCCTCTCGTAAAATAAATTGATTGTTTCAGTATATTCATCATAGGTATTTATTGCATGTATTATTAAGAGATCCTTGTTAGCGAGTTCTTTCTTTAATTTCTCTAAAGTGAAGAATTTCATAATAATACGAATTTTCTCAAGTGCCTCCTCTTTACTCCTAGCATATCCGACTCTTACTAATAGCTCACTAGTCTCAATATCTCTTGATTCCAGTCTATAATTCTTAAACCCTTTATTATCAAGTAGTGTTTTTAAGGGAAATGAAGTTATAATAAACTCTCTTTCCTCCCTTAATTTATTTAAACTTTCTGGCATATATTTACCGTCCATTAGCTCATAAAATCTCTTTCCAGCTTCTGCTAAATCATCACTAAATCTATCTAATTTTAAAGTTCCATCTTCCTCATATATGATACCTGCTGGAGTCAGATGAACATACTTCATCATCTACCCCCATATAAAATTTAGTGTAGATTATTTAAATAATCAATATAGATATAGAGAGATTTAAGATATTGAGTGAGGATAAAATACTCTCTCTGTAGCATTTATCTTTCTAAATTACTTTAATCTCGCTGATCTTTCTCATAACAGTAGTATAATTAACGCCAGATAGTATACAGATAATTTTAATTAATGGTTTTAATCTCTCACGATTTGGAAGCGATATATATAGTGAGACTATTTCATCTGTATTAACCGTTCTTAAAACCCTATGTAATGAGAGATATATTATCACTGAAATAAGGAGGTATAGTGGATATAAACTGATGTCAGGCGCGATCAACCATAATCTCCAGACTATAATTCCCGTTATAAAACCTGATATCGTTGATTTTACTAAGGCTTCTATATCTATATCTATATGCATCTCTTTAAAAGCATATAATAAAAGTAAGACGTATGAAGAAATCATCAAAGAGAATCTTCCTAAACCAGTTGCAATTATCCCAATATATCTATATGTAAAAATCATAATTGCTAAGTCAATTAAAATCGATATTAGCATTATAACCATAAGCGTTCTGGTTCTATTTGCTGCTATTAATGCACTTTGTAGAAGAGGATTTATAGACGTGATCCATAAACCAACACACATAATTTGAAATATGGGTGTTGCTTCAAGGTACATAGGACCTACAAGTAAATCAATTGTAGGTTCAGCTAAAGCAGCAGCAACTATAAAAATAGGCGATATAAATATGAAGATATATCTACTAATGCTTTTAATTCTATCACTTAAAGCATCATATCCATTCTTATGGAATTCTTCAGAGAGATGAGGTAGCATACTGCCGTGAATTGCTTGGTAAACTGACATTAGAAATGAAATACCTGTAGCTGCTACATAGAAGAAAGCTAGTACACTATATCCAAATATGACTGATACGATTCTATCACCATACTCTACTCCAAGTAATATTAAGTCACTTATAAATATAGGAATAGATGCTTCTATCATACTGCCGGGGTTCTCTCCTTTTAATCTGAGTGGTTTAAATTTAGGTATAACATCTTTAAGGATTAAAGTAATTGCTACACTCTCTCCTATAATCCATGCTATTAACACGCCTAATATTCCAAATCCTTTTATCAATAGATATATCATTAGAAATCTATATAATATGAATGAGCCTGAAACATAAATTGTCTCAATATGGAATAATTGTAGTGCTTCTAAACCGCAAGATATTAGGTTTCTAAATGAGAAAAGGAATAAAAGGAGTAAAAAGAGGTAAAATCCTAGGCTATTTAAGTTAACGGTTTTAAATACGCCAAATACATTCAAGCCCTCCGCTGTTAAGAATGCAATTAGAAACATCATTGGTGTAGATATAGCTAATGATAACCAGAAGACAGAGATATATCTATCATCATTCATTGCTTTATAACCAGCGATTAATCGGATGGCAACTTTCTTAAGTCCGAAATTCGCGCTTAATCCTATAAGGTATAGGACTGAGACAAGTAGTCCGTAAACGCCCATTTCAATTGGCGATAATAGCCTTGAAATTATCCCAAATGTGAGTAGGCTAATTAAATATATACTAACCTGCTGTAGTAATAAAGAACCAAAATTTTTAATAAGTGAAAAGTTAATTTTCACAATTTTTCTCATTTATAACCACGCATTATATTATCCTAAAA
>CAZHBK010000074.1:0-7166 GCA_964530465.1 uncultured Nitrososphaeria archaeon
ATCTTATACTCTTCTATTTTTGAACTCTCTAATGGTATTTATGAATTCATACTTCCGGGCATTTCATGAATGTTGTAGGTCCTTAAGTAGTAATTACCAATATGGAATTGTTGAATGATGGTGTGAATCGAATAATGATGATACACGCCTGATAATTCAAGCATAACCTCTAAGTGAATCGTGTATATGAATCCGTTTATCCAATGTGAATCCCTAACTAGGGATTCACATTGGAGGAAATCCCTTAACGTAAACTCCAGGTGGGTTGTAAGATTGTGGAGAGGGGAGGAGAGGTTAAAGTTAAATAGAGTGATATAGAGTACAAAGTAGTTAAGATATAGAGATATCATGTCTGATTTTTGGTAACGTTATGTTATAGCATGTAGTTTACGAGTTCTATTCATGAGGTATTTATATGATTAATTTATCATTTAAAAATCATCTATAAATAATTATATATTGGCATTTCATAATTATTTATGTAAGATCATTATACTATTAAGGTGATTTCAATGGAGACTGGATTAGAAGATATTAGCAGATTACTTGACATTAGAGTTGGAGATATAATGAGTAGAAATTTGGTTACTGCTGATGCTAATTCATCGATTGTTGATATTGCACGAATCATGCGTGATAGGAGAGTTAGTTCCGTCTTAATAACTAGAGAGGGTAAGGTAATTGGTATTATTACTGAGAGGGATATAGTTAGGAGAGTGGTTGCTGAAGGTAGAGATTTAAATAATACTAAAGCATCAGATGTAATGTCATCTCCAATAGTAGCTATATCAGAGGATGCTAAATTATCCGATGCTGCATTACTAATGGCTCAAAAACGTATTAGAAGGCTGGTAATAATAGATTCGTCTGGAAACTTAGTTGGGATAATAACAACAACGGATTTATCAAAATACATGGCGCTACAATCAAAATTCAGCAATATACTATTCAATGCATTATCAAGAGTTACACCACCAGTAGGAGTCATGTATGGATAAACGAAGTGATAACACAGATAGTATTACATAACATTATTTATCATCCAAAACTAATAATGGGCCCGCCGGGATTTGAACCCGGGATCTCCGGCTTTCTCTAATTTGAATTTATCTACCCGAGGCCGGCATCCTAGCCAAGCTAGACTACGGGCCCTACTACTCTATAATGTTACCATATCTACACCTCCTCAGTGATTCTTGATTTTTATAATTTTTAAGTGTGTATTGATTCTCCTAACTATCTAGGAATTTTTAGATTTCAATTTTCTAACTTTCATTCTCTTGCATTCTCTACGTGTTGGAGTGGTAGGTGTTTAAATATGGTATTTTTCTCTTAGTCTATGGGATGGATGCTAGGGGGTTTAATGATATGTTTAGAGTATTGGATAGGCTTTGGGTTTTACGTGTGATTAAAAAGGAGGATATAGTATATCTGTTTAGTCTTGTATCTAAGAAATAGACTGATGTTTAATGATTTATGATGGTGGTTGCGACAGATATTTTGATACTTCAGCTCTTAGTTTATTTAATTCTTCAATTATCCTCTTTTCTTGCAATTCTAGGGTCTTTATCCTTGCTTCTAATATCTCCTTGTTTTCCTCTAATTCCTCTACTACATTCTTCTTACTTGTCTTAAAGAATATCGATCCAATCAATTTATATACTTCACCTTCATCAGAAACCTTACTTAATGCATCTAATGCATTCTTAATCTCTAATAGAGTCATCTGAAGTTGTTGCTTCTGAGATACTATTGAGGCATATGTCTTCTGTAGATCATCCATCTGTTTTAAATATTGCTGGACTTTTGGTGGAAGTTTTGCAGTACTCATTGTTGATCACATCCTTCAATAAAACTAGATTACTGTAACCGAAATTAATAATATTATTTATTCTTCATACTTTCTCTTCTCTACGAGATTGAGTCATTTTGTTATTTAACTGGTTTTCAACTGTTATATCTATATTATTTATTAATCTTAAAAGTCTAATTAATGTACTACATACTCCTAGGAATTTAGCTAAGCTATTACTATATATATCTAGGTATATGGAGTTATCTTCAATCTTGATAGATAGCTTTAAATCCTCTCCATATTCCCTCTTAATATCTGGTGCGAGTGAGTGATAAATCCACGCGCATACATCTCTTGACTTAAAATTTAGCTTCATCCTGCTTTGATATTTGAACTTTACTTCCCCTGAATTCATAGATATAACCTCTCATATATGGTGGTATTAAATTACCTTCTTCAGTTACAAACCTAATTATTAGATTACCTTGGTTGTCTTTATCTATCTCAATAAATGCGTCTTCCCCCTCCTCTCTATTTAATGCTATTGATGGGATTGATAGAAATTCGATAAATGTCTCTTTTAAATCTTCGTTCTCTCTAGTTAGATCTATCACATCCCTGATATACCTTACATACCTTTTAATCTTCTTATCTATTTGTAGGGATAGCCCTCTTATATTAAATATTAAGACTCGCTTCAAACCCTCATAATCTAGTACATAGAATATTAGTTGTGAGGGATTTCCCTTCTTAGTATTGATGATTATCAGTCTAGTATAGCCTCTTCTAATCATATACTCCTTTAAGTCGTCTAAGCTCATCTTACCCCTATTAATCTTAATGGAATTCGGTATTACTCTAACGAGTTCTTTAGCGAAAGTCCTCGTCCTTCTAGATGGTCTCCTAGATGTTGTTATTAAGATTGGCATATATTTAACTTGTTTTTCTAGATAGGAATGGTTCCCAAGCGCCGCCTGCAAATGTAAAACCACACTTTCTACAACGCCATACCCCTACTGAAACCCATACTACCGATACACTCTTACATCGGGGGCACTCATACTTCTTCTTCTTTTTAAGCATTATTAAATTCCATCTCTTTCTAAGCGTAGCACCATACCTAGCTCCAAATCTAGCAGCTATATTTGGTGTCTTCTTAACCATCTTCAACACCCTATAAACTATACTTACTCCTAAGCTGATTAGATATATACTTTCAATTAATTAGCATATATAGACATAGTATTAGAAGTTATATTTGTTATATAAATTTTCAAGATAAAGGATAGGAGGATATGCCTAAAGTCCGAGGGCCTTTAAATCCTCTCTTTCTCCAACCTCCCTCTTAATTACTTCTAATGCAATCTTCCTTAATTCAATACTTTTCTCAAGGCATATATCAAGTACTTTAAATACTTCATCAAATCCTAAACCACCTTTAACGAGTTGTATAGCGCATATCTCATTATTCTTAGTATGTGTTACTGTAATCTTCATATCTGCAACCATCTCTTCAACATATGTTGGATCTACGATCAGTTTACCTCCTATTGATGCAATGGTATTTGCTATAGGTAGGTCTTGAACTGGTATTGGTACTCTAGGTATATTACTTAAATTATATGGGGTCACCTCATCTAAATGATCAGCTATATAACTTGGATCTGGCATTAAGCCTGTAGCTAGAGCACATACGGCTGCTAAATTTGCTGCATCTATAATATTACCATCATCATTAATAATATTGAAATCGAGATATAGTTTTAGAACGGTCTCACCCGGTTTTATAACTAATTTAGATAAGTCTATCATTTCACTCTCTCTAATACCCCTATCGACAACTCTACTTATCTCTATCTCCTCCTCTCCCGGAGGTCCTGCTTCAGCGCTAAATGAGGCCGTTGGTAGTACCTCACCTTCGGTTAGGAGAATACCTTTATCTGGAGAGTCTGAGAATGGAGTACCTAATTCAAACATAACGCCTACAACTACAACTGTATCTCCAAGTTCTACTTTCGCTGATCCATAAGCCTTCTTTATTACATTACATTCAATCTTAATATCTCTATAATCCATTAATCCCCTACCATCTAAGCGTTTACCCTCTTTAACGAGTTTTAATACATTATTAGCCATCAATATTTCACTTAATGTCTTCCTCCTTAGATTACTTACCTTCACTCTTCTCACCTTCTCCCAATTTCTCCATACTCTTTAGAACATCAGTTAATGCTTTAACCTGTGCTTCATATAGCTTCATAGCTCCTTTAAGGGCTAGCTCAAAAGCCTCCTTAAACTCTTCATGTGTAATCTTCCCATCCATTTGGAGCAAGACTACTTTCTTTAAATTAGGCATTATAGCTATTGGTATATCAGCTTCACCCTCTTTATCTTCCTCCTCTCCTACATCTAGTATAATATGTCCCTTATACTTACCTACTGAGCATCCAACTACGAGATCACGCATAGGGATACCAGCATCTGCTAATGCGACAGAAGCTGCTGTAACACTAGCTACTCTAGTACTTCCCTCCGCTTGTAACACCTCCATATATACGTCAATACTCATCTCCGGGAACTCTTCTAGGATTATAGCTTGTTCTAATGCATTCCTTATAACCTTAGATAGCTCTATTTCCCTCCTTGAAGGCTTAGGGGATTTCCTCTCTGATGTACTATATGGAGTCATATGATATCTACAGTTTAATATTGCTCTATCATGGGATATCTCAAATTTAGGGAAGTGTTCTCTAGGTCCATAGACGGCTGCTATAATCCAATTGCCTCCAAGTCTAATCTCAGCTGATCCATCAGCATTCTTTAATACATGTGCTCGAATAGAGTATGGTCTCATTTCATCAGGTCTTCTACCATCAGGTCTTACGAATTCTTCTTTTGAACCTCCACCTGCATCTTCATCCACTATCATTCACCTCTTTTCTCAGCCTCGGATTTAGACGTATTTAATATCTCAGCTACTGCATCAGTTAATCCGGATGCAAATGTCTTAGCGACAATTAAATTGATTATCTTCTTCAAAAGTATATAATTTTCATATGATCCCTTATATAGGATTACACCATTCTGAGCAATAATTAACTCACCATCAATCTTCTGCTTAATTAATTTAATCATGCTTCCCTTTCTACCTATAATTCGTGGTAGTTTGGTCGTTGATACTTTAATTATGTAGTAATCTTCGATCTTACCGTACTTCTTATCTTTATCACTACCTTTTATAGTAGCTGGTAGATAGCCTATTCTTCTTGCTTCCTGAATTTTAATACCTACTATATCTCCGACAGAAAGATATTTAGATAACTCATCCTTTTTAGGATCGAATTTATGATTCATAACGTCAGCAGCTGGTAAGAATGCTTTAGTATAAGATCCTATATCTATAATCCATCCATTTGGAGCATATCCTACAACTGCTCCAATAACGTAATCTCCCTTCTTAGGCTTATACACGCATTTATAGGGTATTAATTCAATACCATCTTTACTCCTCTGAATAACGCCAACTAAAGTTGATACTAACCCTCTACCATAGCTTTTAACAATATAGTCACTTGCTTTTAAGCGTATATTCCTATCTAATACTGATCCTGGCATCACAATCTTCTTTTCATGCTTCATCACATATCAACCTATAACTTAGAATTATCTTCACATTAGATAATTCATCTCCTAAATAAATTTAGTATTAGAAATTGCTAATTTCCTAATAGAAGTAGAGATGTTATTTATATTTGAATAGAGTTATATCGCCTTCTCTTCAATCACCTCTATATATGCAGTTCCATTTGTTATCCTACCTAGTTTATCCATAAACTCTAGTTTAAGTCCTGATGGAATTGTTACTTCTACCTGTAATGATCCATCTGATAGCCAATCCTCTCTAACTATATTACCTGTATTCTTAATATATCCATATGCCTTACCTACATACATTGATGGTACTTTAATTCCCAATCTAGTTATCTGCTGTTTAATAGGTATTACCTTTGATAATTCTGAAATTATATTCTTAATCTGTTCTTCTACATCTCTAAATGGATCTATCTTAACACTTGCCTCCTCTAATGCATTTTCAATCCTAACCGGTGGTATGGGCATGTTAGTTCTTGCGTCTACACAATATTTAGATATATAGCTTATAATCTGCTTCTTCTTCTCCTCAATCAACCTTCTCCTTTGCTCAGCTCTAATCTGGAGTTCCCCCTCTCGCACTATTATCTCTGCAATCTTGTTAATATCTGTTGTTCCAAAGGCAGCCATTAAATCACTTCTAGAAGCTCTCAACCCCTTATTAGCATCTGAGTAAACCTCGTCATATACTAGAATGTTGTCGAAGCTCCTCCTTCTCCCTAACTTATATTCTAATGCCTTATCTGGATCAACTAAAACCTCAAACTTCTTACCACCTTTTTTATATCTAGCAATTGTATACTCAGGCATTAAAACCACCTACTGTAGGGAGTATTTCTTCTTAGCCTCCTCAAGATATTTCCCAGTTTCATCTAATCCAATAAATCTTGCCTCTTTTGTAGTTAATGGAATTTCAAGCATTCTAATTTTAAGATCCTTCTTATTAGATGATACCTTATATATTGTTGCTGCAACTAATAGTTTAGCGTCGTCAAGCTTAATATCACTAGTGTAGTACTTACCTATGTATTCTAATGCTTCTTCATATCCTGAGCCTATTGCTGCAACCTTATACTTTATGCATGAACCGCTTGGATCCGTAACAAATATCTCCTGTGTATTATCTGAATTAACTCCTGCAAATATTATAGCTACTCCAAAGGGTCTTATCCCACCCTGCTGTGTAAAGCTCTGCATTATATCTCCTATCCTCCTAGCTATAACTTCAACTCTTGGAATATCATCATATAGGAATCTCTCATGTTGAGCATATTCACGTGCATACTCAATTAATACTCTTCCATCAGGTACATATCCTGAAACTACAGCACCGATATTAGAGTCAACAATAAATAACTTCCTACTATAATTTTCATCTTGGAATCTAGTAATATTCTCCTCAGCAGCAAGTAATACACCTTCAGATGTAATCATTCCAATCGATATAGTCCCCCTCTTAACAGTCTCTAAAGCATATTCAACTTGAAAAATCCTCCCATCTGGTGAGAATACAGTTATAGCCCGATCATATGCCGTCTGCCTTGGGAACATTCCTCTCTCCCACCTGCTCTAATATTATAACACTTTAATGGCAAAATAAAGGTTTTTCCAGAAATATACAAGAGTTGTTTAACTTATTAAACACGGTAAGGATGGAGTTAATACTTATTTTATAATTATCTCTAATAAATCTTCACTATAAATCGTAGAGGTCTTATCT
>CAZHBK010000075.1:0-6970 GCA_964530465.1 uncultured Nitrososphaeria archaeon
GTATAAAGTGATATAATAAATGAAAAATAAGTTAAGTATAGATTTAGTATGACTATATTGCGAATAAAAGCATTTCTTTCCTCATTTAAAGTATTCATACTAATTAGGTTTAGTCCTCTAATCTTGAAATTTAATAATTGCTATAAATACCTCTCTTACTAAAGATTATGTAGATGGGTGCGAAGTCATGTCGGCTAAAGATAAAAATAAGACTGCCGAGCTTGCTGCGTTGATCTATGAGCAAAGAAGAATTCTCGATTTAATTGAGGCATTATATAATGAAATAAATTTACTTCAAAGGGCATTAGTTGAAAGTAGTGGAGCTATGGATGTATTGAAGATGTATAGGGAATCGAGTGAATCGTCATTTCAAACAATGCTTCCAATAGGAGGCTCTGTTTACCTACCAGTTACTATAAGTAAACCAAAGACAATAGTGGTAGGAGTTGGAGCAGGCGTATTTATAGAGAGTAGTATTGAAGATGCAATTAATTACTTACAGAGGAATATCGATAACCTAAATAAAGCAATTAATGAAAGAAATCGGCTTTTAGAGCAATTAAGGAATAGATATAATGAGATTACAGCGAGAATAACAGAACTTCAATTTGTCTTAAGTGAGAGGAAAGAGTGAGATGTTTGATAATTTTAAAAATGCAGTAAATAAATTACTTAAAAGGATTAGCTACAAGACGCCCTCTAAAGAGGATGTAGAATCTATAATAGACGACATTCTCCTAATACTCATTGAAAATGATGTAGCATTAGAAGTAGCTGAAGACATACTAAATAATGTTAAGAATAGGCTACTTAGCACGTCTATCCCTCGATTCTCTAGATTGGATGAACTAGTTAAACAAACGCTATATGATGCTCTCGATAGCGTTTTTAAAGGTATTCCAGAAATCGATTTAGTAGAGGTAATAAAGAGAAAGACGAAACCATACTCGATACTCTTCTTAGGAGTTAATGGTGTAGGTAAGACTACTACGATAGCTAAAGTAGCATACCTATTAAAAACTAAAGGATTTAAAGTATTATTAGCCTGCTCTGATACATTTAGAGCTGCTGCAATTGAACAATTAAGGTATCATGCATCCAGACTTGCTATTCCAATGATAGCGCAACAATATGGTGCTGATCCTGCTGCTGTCGCGTATGATGCATTAAAACATGCAGAGGCAAGAGGATTTAATGTTGTTTTAATAGATACTGCTGGTAGACAACATAGTAATATTAATTTAATGGATGAACTGAGGAAGATCGTGAGGGTTATTAAACCAGATATGAAGATTTTAATATTAGATGCATTAACTGGCAATGATGCATTTATCCAAGCAAAGACATTTAATGAATGTATTGGAATTGATGCAATTATAATGACTAAAGTTGATGCGGATGTAAAAGGTGGTGCTATTCTATCAGCAGTATACGCTACTAAAAAACCAGTAATATACTTAGGAGTAGGACAGAAGTATACTGATTTAATAAAGTTTGATAAGGTAGAGTACTTAAAAAAGCTACTAACTTTAAGCTAACTCACAAACATGTATTTAATGTAGGGAAGATCGGTTGAGAGTAAATCCCTTAGACTTCATTCAACAATATAGTGGAACTTCGATACATTACTAAAGTTGAATACCATAGAAATATACTAGGAATTAGGAACGTTATATTTCCCTAAGAACTACAATATTTATGTAGGAAGGAGGTTGAATTGAAATGCGTGTAAAATCTAAACGAGACTTACTTTGGTTAGTTGATTATAGTCCAGAAGAGATCTGGGATCTAATAATTACTACTGATAAGATTAAACATGGTAAGATTGATACATCTAATACATTAAGAGGTAAAATACTAGCAATGCTTTTTCAAAAACCATCAACTAGGACTAGGGTTTCATTTGAAGTTGCAATACTCCAAATGGGTGGTCATGCTCTCTACCTTGAGTGGAGACAGTTACAACTTAGTAGAGGTGAGTCCCTTAAGGATACTGCTAAAGTTTTAAGTAGATATGTTGATGGTATTGTGGCTAGAGTATATAATCACAGAGATTTGGAGGAGTTAGCTGCATATGCAACCGTACCAGTTATAAATGGGCTTTCAGACTTGTGTCATCCAGTTCAGATTTTATCCGATCTTTACACGATATATGAAGTTTTTGGAAGACTATATGGTATTAAAATTGCATACGTAGGTGATGGTGGTAATAATGTAGCTCATTCACTATTGATAGGAGCTTCAAAAATGGGAATAGATATCTCTATTGCCTGTCCTAATAAGTATAAGCCTAACAAGCAGGTATTAGAATATGCATATGAATTCGCTAAAGTGTCAGGAGCAGAAATTCAAATTACAGAAGACCCTAATCTTGCTGTTAAAAACGCAGACATCATTTATACAGATACGTTTGTCTCTATGGGAATGGAAGCTGAAAGAGAGGAAAGACTAAAGATATTTCTCCCTAAATATCAAGTTACCATGAGTTTGATTAAAAGTAGTGGAAAGAAGACATATTTCATGCATTGCCTTCCCGCGCATAGAGGGGAGGAGGTAACAGATGAGGTCATAGATTCCGGTTTATCGATTGTGTATGATCAAGCTGAAAATAGACTACACATGCAAAAAGCCATTCTACTGAAGCTCTTAGCAGAATCTTAGCAATATCAGAAACGATGTTTTATAAGTAAAAGACGATAGGAACTGGAAAATAAAGTTATATTATGGAGCGGGATATGGAATGGAGGTCAGAATTCTATTTGTTGCAAGTAAATTAGATCCGGCAGGTATGTTAATGGCACATTACTTAACGCAGATATATCCATTTAAAGAGGTAGAAGATTCAAAGTATCTCTACGATAATCTAATGCTATATCTTACCGATAGAGATATAATTTACACAGATAAAATAGATTCTTCTCTAAATATAAGTCCTGAACTAATAATCTTTCTATCAAGGCATAGCGCAATTAGTGGTACGCCATCACTCTCCACACATGTAACTGGAAATCCAACTGCCGAAGTCCGATATGGTGGGAAGCCACTCTCCTTGGCGAGAAGCGCGCCAATATTCATGAAGAGCTTCTTAATATATGCTAGAAATATTGCTGAGGAACGTAATTTAACAAGTAAATATAGTGTTACACTAGAAGTTACTCATCACGGTCCGACTGAGATTAATTCTAAAATCGCTTTCGTAGAATTAGGATCTACAGAGAGTGAGTGGAGGGATGAAAAAGCAGCTCAAGTAGTTGTAGATGCTGCTTTAATGGCATTAAAGAGACCGATTAAAGGAGTTCCAGCAGTAGGGTTTGGAGGGCCTCACTATGCGCCGTTGTTTACGAGGTATCTATTTGATACAGATTATGCATTTGGTCATATTCTCTCGAAGTATGTGATTAGCAGTACGCCGAGAGAGATTATACTAGATGCATTTAGAAAGACGGAGAATACTAAAGTAGCTGTAATAAACTGGAAGGGAGTTAAAAGTAGTGATAGGAAGAAGTTAATGAACATTTTAAGTGAAGAAGGTATTGAAGTAATTAAAATATGACCCTTTTATAATCTAATCTCTTAATGGATTGGGTCATATAATTAATTGGTCGTAGATTTTAGACTTATATACAACGTCTAACACATAGTAGAATATGACTATGAGTAAAAGTGAGTTAAGTAAATTAAGGGAGTACTTTCATATTTTAAGGTTAGCTAAGAAGCCAAGTATGAGTGAGTTTTGGAAGTATACTAAGCTCATATTTATAGGTTTTTCAATACTTGGAGCTATAGCCTTTATAATTAAAATGATATTTGGGTTGTTTATAGTGAGGTAGTTAGATTATGATGGATTTTAAATTAAATAAGTATAAGTTCTTCATGGTTAGAGTCACCGGAGGGCAGGAAGAGCATATAGCTAGAATGGCGGAGCTAAGAGTCAGAAATTCGAATGGGAGTATTAAAATTAAATCTATATTTATACCTCCAACATTGAAAGGAACGATAATAGTCGAAGCATATAGTTATTCTGATGTTATGAAGGCATTTGAAAATATAAAACATTTTAAAAAGATAATACCCGGTATACTAAGTCATGACGATGTTAGAACATTATTAGGTATTGGACGAGAGGAAGAGGTAATAAATATCGGTGATGAAGTTGAAATCATTGCAGGTCCATTTAAAGGCATGATTGCTAAGGTAATTAATATTAAAGGTGAGAAGAGTAGAAGAGAAGCTGTAATACAACTTCAGGATGCATCAGTATCTCAAATACCAATCATAATTTCAGTCGTTAACCTCAAGAAGAGAAAACCTGCTGAAAAGAGGTGAGAATTGAGATGGGTAAGAAACAGGTTGTAAAGGCATTAGTAAGTGGAGGTGCTGCAACAGCGGGACCACCTCTAGGTCCTGCGTTAGGTCCATTAGGCGTTAATGTTAAATTAGTCGTAGATAAGATTAACGAACTTACGAAAGATTTTAGAGGAATGAAAGTACCTGTAGAGATTATTGTTGACATTGATACTAAGGAATTTGAAGTTAAAGTAGGTATACCTACAACCTCAGCGTTAATAGCTAAGGAGGCTGGAATTGAGAAGGGGTCTTCTAAGCCTGGTATCGAATTCGTAGGTAATTTAACATTTGACCAAGTTGTTAAAATAAGTAAGATTGTAAATCAAAAATTGAAGTTGAGAGATCTGAGAAAAGTTATTCTTCAAGTAATTGGGACTTGTGTCAGTATGGGTGTTACTATAGATGGTAAGGATCCTAGAGAGGTTACTAAAATGGTTAAGGAGGGAGTATATGATAAGCTAATATATGGAAGTGGTTAAGGATCTTAAAGGGGGTGTGCTAATGGTTAAATCAGTAGATGTTAATTTAGATATACTCATAAAGGCAATTAAAGAGGCTAAAGAGAAGAGTAAGAAGAGAAACTTCACACAGTCGATTGATCTTTTTATAGCGATAGACGGTTTAGATTTGAAGAGACCCGAGAATAGAATTAGAATGATAGTTAAATTACCCAATAAATCTAATAAAGTTAAGAAGGTAGCTTTAATAGCTGATGGTGGGTTGGTTGAAGCTGCGAAAGGAATTGTAGATGCTGTATTAACTAGTAAAGACTTAGAGTCAATCGCTGGTTCTAAGAGAGAGATTAGGAAGATTGCTAAGAGGTATGACTTCTTTATAGCTGAACCCAAGCTTATGTCTTTAGTTGGTAAAATTATGGGATTTGCATTAGGTCCAAGAGGTAAGATGCCTCAAATAGTCCCACCGAACGCTGACATAAAAAGCATAGTTGATAATTTGAAGTCATCTGTTCTAATAAATGTTAGAAACAACCCTATGGTTGGAGTGAGTATTGGTACCGAAGATATGGATGATAAAGCATTAGCGGAGAACGCATTAACTGTTATTGAAGCTGTTAAAAGTAAGTTACCTGAGAAAGCCTACATAAGCAGAATTTACGTAAAAACTACAATGGGGCCTACAGTTAAAGTAGCCTAGCATACTGTATCAATGTCAATTAATTTAAGTTAAACTTTATCTATGTCTACGATCTATTAAGCTTATATAATCAAAGGACCTCTTAAGATGTATACTCAGGCTAATAATTATGATAGATATCTTAAAATAATTAAGATTAGCTTAGATATGGTGATATATAGATATGATGAAGCTATCTAGACCTCGATTGAGAAAAGAACGGATGAGACAGATTTTCGAGAAGTTACTTAAGAAGTATAGATATGTTATCTTCATAGACGCATATAGACTGAGAGCATCGATGCTGAATGAAGTTAGGAATATGGGTTATGATATGGGGTATATTATTAAAGGAGGTAAGAAAACAGTATTTTTAAAAGCCGTAGAGAGGGTATATCCTGGTGTCGTAAATAAGTTAGCTGAACGACTTCATGGCCAGATTTTATTCTTATTTACTAATGAAGACCCCATTAGGATTTCATTAGAACTTGATAAATATGAGGTTGATCTACCGATATCACCCGGTGATATAGCACCGGATGATATTGTAATAAAGGCGGGTAGTACGGGAATACCTCCAGGTCCTATAGTTGGAGTATTCTCTAGCTTAGGGATTCCAACTAAAATTATAGGAGGTACTATTCATGTAGTCAGAGATACTGTTGTTGCTAGAAAGGGTGATAAGATTAGTGTTCAGCTAGCAGATTTATTAAATAAGCTAGGTATTAAACCTATAAAATCCAAAGTTAATCTTAAATTTGCATATGACTTTAAAGATAATATATTCTTAGAGAAGGAGCATTTACTACCTAATATTGAAGAAATAAGTGATAATATAAAGAGAGCTTTAGAATATGCAGTTAAATTATCTACATACATTAGCTATCCAACAAGATATAATATCACGTACTTACTAGTTAAAGCGTATTATAAAGCACGTGCGGTCGCTATAGAAGCAGAATATATTACTCCAGACACAATAACAGATATTTTAGTAACTGCCTATAAGAAAGCATTAGCGCTTAAGAATGCAATTGAGAAGACTAAGGAATAAAGTTTAAATACTTTGAAGGAAGATATTAAGGAGAGGTATGTGTTGAATGAGGTGTAATTGAGAATGAAGTATATATATGCTGCTCTCTTACTTTATGAAGCTGGGAAAGAGATCAACGAAGAGAATTTAAAGAAGATATTAAATGCAGTAGGAGATAATCCAGAACCAGGAATGATTAAATCTCTAGTTACAGCGTTAAATTCAATTAACATCAAAGAAGTATTGGAATCTGCATTAGCAATGCCTACTGTAGCAGCGGCACCTGCGGCACCAGCGCCAGCTAAGGAGGAAGAGAAGAAGGAAGAGGTAAAGAAGGAGGAGAAGAAAGAAGAGAAGAAAGAGGAGGAAGAAGCATTAGAGGGATTAGGTGCATTATTCGGATGATTCAGTCTACTTTGAGGTAAATTAAAATTAAGATTTAAGTAGCATTGGAAG
>CAZHBK010000076.1:0-6948 GCA_964530465.1 uncultured Nitrososphaeria archaeon
ATATAATCATTTAACTCATTATCATTTAAACCTCTAAGTATTACAACATTTATCTTAACAGGTGTCAGACCAGCATCTATAGCTCTCTTAATAGCTTTAATAGTATACTCAAGTCTATCTACGCCAGTAATAAGAAAGTACTTCCACCTCTTAAGACTATGAAGACTGATGTTAATTCTATCTAAACCACATCTCTTAAGCTCATATGCTAACTCATATAGCCTTGTACCATTAGTAGTTAATGATATCTCCTTAACCCCAATATTCCTTATTCTACTTATGATCTCAAGTATATCCCTTCTAAGGAGGGGCTCACCACCAGTAATTTTAACGTATTCAACACCATAGTTATATAATATTCTTACAATTCTCTCAATCTCCCTAGGAGACATCAGCTTATTTGATGATTCCTTAAATCCCTCCATATGGCAGAAGATACAGTTAAAATTACATGCTCTACTACTATTAACACTTATCCTAACACTTCTAACAGGTCTTCCAAACTTATCATATACAGTCATTACATTCCTTAGTAGATAATTTAGGTTATATTCTAGTTAAGCTTGAGTTTATAATTAGCCTACTTCTTACGTATCTTAGGTATGCTATATATTTCGCGATAGTATTCTTTATTTCTAAGGGGTTTAATATGAGAGTTGCTTCTATAGGCGCTATAAACTGGGATATAAATCTATTTGTCGAACACCTACCTAAACCAGATGAGGAAGTTAGAGTACTTAATATCACTAGAACACCTGGTGGAACTGCAGCTAATGTAGCTGTTGCCTCAGCTAGGATGCTCGGTCCTAATGAAGTCGCATTTCTAGGTGCATTAGGTAATGATGATATTGGAAGGGAGCAGATTAGAATTTTAAAATCTGAAGGTGTATACACTGATGCTATCAAGATAGTTGAAGGTGTTGAATCAGGACAAGCATATATATTAATCGATAGATCGGGAAGGAATATAATTAATACATTCTTTGGTGCAAATCTACATGTCGATAAGGAGTATGTGAATAGTCCTCAAGTATTGAATGTCTTAAGTAAAATTAGAGTTTTAGTAGTAATGGACCCACCACTCGAGGCAGCATTTGAAATTTTAAGAATTTATAATGGGCTTAAGATATGGGATCCGGGAGTATATGTTAATGAAGGATTTAATTCTTTAAAAGAGGGATTATTAAAAACCAATATCTTTATACTTAATGAAGTTGAAGCATTATCATTCTTTAATTCAATAGATCCATCTAAAATTAAAGATATACTGTCAGATATTAACAGTAGAGCTAAAGTCATTATTAAGAGAGGAGCTAAAGGATCTAGAGTTATAGATTTAGAGAAATGCGTATATGCCGATATACCAGCGCTCCCAATGGATAAATTAGGACTGAGAATAGTTAATACTGTAGGGAGTGGAGATGCTTATATCGGCGCTCTAGCAGCATATTTAAGTATAAATTACGAACTTTACGAAGCAATTAAATATGCTACTTGCGCAGGTGCTTACAATGCTACAAGACCGGAGACAAGAGGTTCTCCAACTAGAGATATATTAGAGAGTTTATATGATAGAGCTAATAGATATTTAAATATTGTAGAGAAATCTATGTAGCAGGCATATTAGGTGTAATTTAATTGTCTAAGATTATTGAAGAAAGGTCAGCTGGCGCAATAATATTCTGTAGAGATTCGAATGGAATTAGAAAGTATTTACTCTTAAAGCGAAGGAAGGGATATTATGACTTTCCTAAGGGAAATATTGAGACTGGTGAGAAACCCTTAGATACCGCTATAAGAGAGATAAGAGAAGAGACTGGATTAGAGAATATTAGATTCTGTAAAGGATTCAAGAAAATGATAGAGTACTATTATATCAGAAGCGGTTATTTGGTGCATAAGAAGGTAGTATTCTATCTTGCAGAAGCATATTCCACAAGTATTAAATTATCTAAAGAGCATATTGACTATGTATGGCTCCCATATAGTGAAGCAATTAAAGTAGCGAGGTATAAAAATGCTAGAAAACTGCTTAGAGCAGCTGAAGACTATTTGATGAATGCAGAATGTCTAACTGATAAAGGTATTTAACATTTATAGATACGTTAATTACATGATAACAGTTAATATCATAAATTGTAGGAGGTGAATTAAATGGCTAAGCTTACCATAACGTGGATAGTTCATGCAGGGTTTATTTTAGATTACGAAGATAGGGGAGTGAGTGTATCTATTGCGATAGATCCTTTCTTAGAGCCGGTGAGTAGTGAGAAAGATAAATGGTTGGAGAAGCTTAAGAATATAGATTTACTATTAATAACTCATTCACACTTTGACCATATGGGTAATGCATGTGAGATATTAAAACTTAATGATAAGATTAAATGCGTCGGCATATTTGAGTTAGCAAATTACATTAAGGATGAGTGCAAGGTTGCTAATGAATGTATAGGTATGAATATAGGAGGTACATGGATATTTAGGAAGGAAGCTTTAGAGATACCGATTACATTAGTTCAGAGTATGCATTCATCTGAGAAAGGTATGCCTACAGGATTTATAATTAGATATCCAAACTTTACAGTCTATCATGCTGGCGATACAGGATTACATAGTGATATGACTCTATTCGGAAGGTTGTATAATGTAAAACTGGCTTTACTCCCAATAGGTGGTCACTTTACGATGGGGATCGATGAAGCTATCGAGGCAGTTAGAATGTTAGAGACAAAATACGTTATACCGATGCATTATAATACATTTCCGATAATACAAGCTAATCCAGATGAGTTTAGGGAGAGAGTAGAGAAGGAAACTATGGCTAAGGCTATAATCTTAAAGCCGGGTGAATCATATACGTTTAGCATATAGATATTTCATTCTTCTATCTTTACTTTATTATTAAAGGTTTAAGCTATCGCCTACTATACTATAGTAATTACTCTTTTTTTAATGTTGGTAAGGTTTATTTTACCTAGTAAAACATTTAATACTACATTTAAAGTGCTTATTTGCAATTTATACAATATATTGTATTGGTTTTAACGAGTCGTAATAGATAAATATTTAGGTAGGTGGTGTTTTAATGGAGCTCCTATATGAAAGCGTACAGTTAGAATCGCTAGTTAAGAAAGATGAAGAGTTTGTTAGTAAAGTCCTTAAGGATGATAGCCTTACATTTGCTGAGAAGATACTTAGTCTTAAGAGGATTGATGAAGAGAGGAAAATTGCATATAAAGATGAAATCGTAATTGCATCACCTGATTTAACAATGGCTACGGATGGAACAGGTCCGTTAGCGGTTAAAATCTTTAATGAAATGGGAGCTGAGAAGATATTCGATCCTAAGAGAGTATTACTCGTAGCAGATCATACATTCCCAGCATCTAATGAGAGAGTTTCAGCTATGCAGAAATTAATGCGTGAATTTGCGTTTAAACATGGAGTATATTATACCGAAAGTAATATATGCCATCAATACCTACTCGATGTATTCGACGTACCTGGAATGCTATTATTAGGTGCTGACTCACATACTGTAACTGCTGGAGCTGTAGGAGCTTTTGCAACGGGTATTGGAAGTACTGAAGTAGCTAGTATATGGATATCTGGTAGTACATGGCTTAGAGTACCGCCATCATTCAAGATTATATTAGATGGTGATATACCTAAGGGCGTGTACTCGAAGGATATAATACTTCATATTATCGGTAGGGTTACCATTGATGGAGCAACATATATGAGTGTTGAATTTACGGGTCCTGTAGTTAGTAAGTTGAGTATTGATGCTAGAGCAACAATGTCTAATATGTCTGTCGAAATGGGTGCTAAAACAGGTATATTCCCGCCAGATGAACAAACAAGGAAGTTCCTTGAAGAAGTCAGTAGGAAGCCTATGTATTGGATACATCCAGGTAAGGAAGCAGTCTATGATAAGGAATTATATGTTGATGTATCAAAGATAGAACCTACAGTAGCAGAACCATTCAGCCCTGGTAATGCAAGAGAAATATCAGATGTTGAAGGTATTGAGATCGATCAAGCATTCCTAGGTAGTTGTACTAATGGAAGGCTTGAAGATTTAAAGATTGCAGCTAGAATTTTAGAGAAAGCAATGAAAGAAGGCAAAAAAGTCCATCCAAGAGTTAGAATGATAGTTACACCAGCATCCAAGAGAGTATATTATAATGCTATGAAGGAGGGATTAATAGATATATTCCTTAAAGCTGGTGCTGTAGTAACAAATCCAACATGTGGTGCATGTGTAGGTACCCACTTAGGAATACTAGCTGATAATGAAGTAGCAATATCATCTAGTAATAGAAACTTCGTAGGTAGAATGGGTGCTAGAACAAGTAAGGTATATCTTGCATCACCAGCAACAGTAGCAGCCTCGGCAATTGAAGGAAAAATAACTGATCCAAGGAAATATCTATAAGAGTAAGAGAATGAGATGATAATAATTTGAAGGAAGCATTAAGAAAATTCTTTATTTACTAAATATTTATATCTATTTTTGAAGAATATGGAAATAGTATAGAAAACGAGGTAATAAAGAAGAAATAGATATATTTCCTATAGTGACGTGATAGACATAGAAATGTAAAAAATTATGTAGATAACAGATTATACGCTGCTCTTAATATAACTCTCGCAGATATTTTAATATCATCTATCTTAACTCTTTCATTATATCCATGTATCGTACCCCATTCCCCAGGTCCATATACTGCTACTTCAGCTCCGTAAGCTCTAAAATGCCTTCCATCAGTAGCTCCAGTTACTAGACTCTTCTGAATATTAACTCCTAACTCCACTCTGGCAGCTTCACATATTGCATTTACCACAGGACTATTGGGATTGGTATAAGTTGGATCCTCTCCTGAAAGCAACTTAATATCTACTGAATCCTTATAATCTCTCACTATGTCATTGACCATATCTAAAACCTTTCTAACAGTTAATCCAGGAGGTATTCTCATATCAAAATCCATTTCGGCATTTGGAGCAACGACATTAGTCTTAACACCACCTTTAATTAAACCTAAGTTACAGGATAGACTCTTAAAGATCCTCTTAAGACTTGGATTGTTTAAACGCTTAGCTATAAGCTCGCCACTAGATTCTACGATATCACGTAATTCCTCAGGAGGCTTAAATTCCAATTCTACAAGCTTATATATCTTTTTAGCAATCTCGCATGCTTTAAGAATTGCATTCTCGCCAACATATGGGGATATACTAGCGTGTTTAGGAATACCTTTAACTTTAACTCGATACTGCATAATACCCTTCTCACCAACCTCAACGCATTCAATAGTTGATGGTTCGGAAATAATAACGTATTTAGGTCTTATACCAATCTTCTCAACTAAATACTTACTACCAAGCTTACCTCCTGTTTCTTCATCAGGAACTATGGATATACTTAACGATTTAGGCATACCTTCCCAATATCTAGCTATAATCTCAAATACTTTAATTAGTACTGCGAGGCCGGCCTTCATATCACTAGCTCCACGACCATAGATATATCCATCCACCACCTTACCGCTAAATGGTGGAAAGTGCCATTTATCCTCATCACCTACTGGAACTACATCCATATGCCCATTAAAATGTAAATAGTCACGATCCTCTTCAAGACCTATCCTCGAGTAGATTGTTATAACTCCTTTAGACGGCTCAAAAATCTTATACGATATTCCTACTGAATCAAGATAGTCTCTAATAAACCCAGCGATTTCACTCATATCCCCTGGAGGGTTAACACTTGGAATCTTAACTAAGTCAGATACTAGCTTAACTAGCGAGGACTCTTCAGATTTAAGCCTATCTAGGAGTTTATCTAGACTAAAAGTATTATTCATAAAACAACTTATTTACGAGAGGAGATATAATGAGGGATATATATGTAGATATATCTCTTGTGGGGGCTCTGACCGACCCGCCTTCATCGGGTATGATATCATACCCTCTGCAGGCGTGAGTGAGCCCCTAAATAAATTTAATGATACACCGTAACTATAAAAATTAGGAAAGATAGAGTGGAGCTAGGTAATTTTAAACATTTATCTTTCTATATATTGGCTTTTTCCTATATATTTGCCTTTCTCTTAATATTTATATTATCATAAACTCCATCTCTATGCTAGAATGTGGGTTAGGAGTAGAGTATATGAGAATAGAGCATTGTTAATCTCATATACTGGATTGATGATCGTTGTTGTATTTCTATTTACTACGGTATTCTCACTCTATATCCCTGAAACACATGGTTTCTTTAATATTGGTGAATCTGGAGTTTATATCGCTGCACTAACTGGAGGACCTATCGTAGGTGCTATCGCTGGCGGCTTTGGTTCTATGCTTAGTGATTTAGTTCTAGGCTATGCTATATATGCTCCAGCAACATTAGTTATTAAAGCTGTTGAGGGATTTCTAGTTGGATATTTAAGCTTGATCTTTAGAAAACTTGCTAGTAGCAGACGTGGCTATGTAACATGCTTGGTAATCGCATTAATTGCAGTTGGAGCATTCTACGTATTAGGTAGTTCATTCTACGTTGGTTCTGCAGAAGTTACAATCCAACTTGCAAGTTCAGTAACTTATAAATTGAACATTACTAGATTTATATGGATAGCATTAGCTATTATAGTAGCTATAGCTGTATTAATTATTGCATGGAAGTTAAAAAGCTATATTGGATATACAGTTGCATGTATTATCGGAGGTTTGGAGATGATTCTAGGATATTACCTATATGAGCAATTCATACTCGGTGTTTTAGCAGTAGCTGAAATACCATTTAATACTATGCAGATGCTTATCGGAATGATAATTGCAATCTCAATCGTGAGTATTATAGAAGGTATGAAGATAAGTTAGAAATTCTACAATTTAAATCTACAATTATTTATTATTGTCTAAATATGGGTATTTGGATAC
>CAZHBK010000077.1:0-6940 GCA_964530465.1 uncultured Nitrososphaeria archaeon
GTCTTATGTAAACGTGGATTTCTAACTTAATAATGAAGTGATTTATACATATATAGACTAAATTGTGATAATTACATCTGTATTATTTACTATTATGGTTTGGAGGTGGTCCTCTATTGCCGCATCTAGCTAGAATATATATTAATGGTAGGGAGTATAATAGTGAGGCTGGATCACCACTAGCTATAGCATTGTATAGGCATGGCATATACTCACTCAATAGGAGTTTTAAATTTAATAGAGCTAGAGGATTAATGGTCTTTGATTGGTGGGGTCCTGAAAGGGTATACGTTGAAAGTGGATTTGAAGAGAATCCATATTTATTAAGGATATATGATGGATTGAGGATTAAAATATACTCTAAGCCTACTCTTAAATCAAAGCTAATACATTTATTTAGAAGCTTATTTAAAGTAGGCTTCTACAATAATTGGTTTTTCAGGAGTGGGATTGGCTCGAAGTTATTAATCAAATATCTATATGACTACCTACCATATTACAAGCCTAGTTTTGAGGAGAGACCTCCAGCACAGTATCCGAATCCCATTAAGATTAAGGTCGATGCATTAATTATTGGTGGTGGTCTAGCCGGTTTAACTACAGCATCAATCCTCTCTAGATTAGGCGTTAAAGTATTAGTTATTGAGGCTAGGGATTTCCTAGGCGGTCATTTGAAGTATATTGAGGAGTGTAGGATTAATGATACTGAATCGAGTAAGTTGATTAGTGAACTTGTAAGATCTATTAGGGATGGCGGTGGTGAGATATTATATAATACTGTTTTCGAGGGTTTTCTAGATGATGCATGTATCGCCTTTAAATTAAATACTAGGCAATTAGTGATTCTAGAGCCGAGGGCAGTTATTCTTGCTACGGGCTCTAGAGACATACCCTCAGTATATGCCAATAATGATATACCATGTACGATGCTTGCATCATCAGTATTAAAACTAGTCAATATATATAATTTAACTCCTGGTAGGAGAGGAGCTATTATCGGATTTACGAGACTAGGATTTGAAACTGCATTCTCACTTAGGAGGAGGGGTGTTGAGGTATTTATAATTGATAAGAGAGGGTTGGATCAAGTAGATAGTAGATATATTGATATAGCTAGGGATATGAATATTGAGTTAATAGATTCAGTAGATTACATCACTTGTAAATATGGCGAAAAAGTGAATTGGATTGAGGTATATCGTGATGGGAGTATAGTTAAGAAGGGTAGGATTGACTTCATTGTATCAGCAGCGTATGAAATACCATTCATTGAGTTAGCTAATCAACTTGGATTATCAAATATATTTGATTACAGGCTTGGAGGCTTTACACCACTACATTCCATTGATGGAGTTACAGAATTGGAGAATGTATTTATATCTGGATCTATAGGTGGCATACTTCCAGATGAAGTAATATATCAACTCTCTAAAGCAGTAGGATATAGAGCTTATGAATATCTAACTAATAAATCACTACCTGAAGACTATGATGAATCGATTAAAAATGCCTTGAGTATATTAAGTAGAGATAGCGATTTAAAGAATGCGGTAGATAAATTAGATAGAGCGTTTAAAGATGGATTTAAATATTCATATCTAAATGGATTTAACTACCCAACATTATATATTGATGGATTTAAGATAGATCAATTCATATGCCCATGTATGGATGTTACAGTTTCAGATTTAATAGACGTATATAATAGGTATGGAATGTGGAGGATGGAGCATATTAAGAGGTATACTGGATTAGGTACTGGTAAATGTCAAGGTAGACTTTGCTTGTTTAATGCAGTATGTATATTGAATAAGATCACCGGTAGGGATCCCTTAGATATAGGCTTGTTTAGATCTAGATTCCCACTCATTCCATTAGATCTTAATAGTGCTGCAGGTGTATCAATATGAAGAGAGATGTAATAGTTATAGGTGGTGGAGTTATAGGTTTATCAATAGCATATAATATACTGAAGTTAAAGCCTAACCTTAAAGTAGTGGTTTTGGAGCAGAAGTATATTGGATATGGCGCTAGTACTAGAAATGCATCACATATTAGAGTTCACTTCTGGTCTGAGGAGAATGCTAGATTTGCAGTTGAATCATGGAGGTTGATGGCTAAGATAGCATCAGAACTTAAATGGAATCCACTTAGATATCTAGGTGGATATTTATGGCTGGTATATGATGAGGAGATTCTTAAAGCATATGAGGATATGAATGAACGCTTATGGAGCAGACTTGGATTCCCAGTTAAGATATTAGATAGATCTGAGGTTAAGAGGAGATATCCATATATTAATACTAATGGATTATATATGGCTGTCTTCGGGCCTCAAGATGGAAAGATACATCACGACTTCATAACATATGGATACTACTACGGTATTAAGAAGCTTGGAGGTAAGGTTTTAGAGTATACTCCAGCTATTAAAATTAGAGTTGAGCGAGAGAAGGTGGTAGGCGTTGAAACTATAGTTGGATTTCTAGAATCGGATAAAGTTATTGTGGCTGCGGGAGCATGGAGTAGAAAGCTATTTAATGATATAGGCTTAGATCTACCCTTAGAACCCGCTAGGAAGGAGATATTCGTCTCAGAGCCTACAAAACCATTTATAAAACCATTAATCGTAGATATGAGGGAGGATTCGAAAGGATTATATATCTGCCAGACACAACGTGGTGAAGTAATGGGTAGTATCGACTATCCAGAGGTTAAGAATACATTCAAGTTTACTAATACGCTTAGGTGGATGGCTACATTCTCTAGACTAGCGATAAGATTAATCCCTACATTGAGACATCTTAAGTTCTTAAGGCTTTGGTCTGGAAACTATAATATGAGTCCAGATCATAGCCATATCTTAGGTAGGGATGATGGATGGCCTGATGGACTATATGTAGCTACTGGATTTAGCGGGCATGGATTTATGATGGCTCCATATACGGGTGTTGTAATGGCCAAGTATATAGTCGAAGGTATTATCCCAGAACTTATGAAACCCTACTTACCATCTAGATTTAGAGAGGGGAGATTAATTAAGGAGACCATGGTAATAGGGTAATCTATTTAGTGGAGACTAAGGAGTATATAGTTGCAGGGATTGCTTCAGAACCTAGCATACATGCAAACACAGTATCTAAATTTAGTTTGAATGAGCTTATGAAGCGGTTGAAGAAGGTTTCGGGTAGGATAATTTTAGTAGTTGTGGAATTGGAGAATTTTTATCCTACTTAATGATGTATTTACAGTTAATCCTCTAGATATATACTGCCTATTTACCTTTAGATACTGGATATAGTATATATTTACTATTTTATTTTAGACTATTGTAGAAAATATCTTTAGGTGTTTATCTAAATGTATACATCTCTTTCAGATTTTATCCTCGACTGGATCTATGCGATTATCCTATTTTCTTTCATTATATTTGTTGTAGATTTTGTTAAGAGGTTTGAGAATGTATGGATTAATAGGAAGCTTATCCACCTCAGTTCTGTGCCTGCAGTAGTCTTCTATATGTATATCTTTAAGACTCCATATCCATATATCTTCTTCAGTATATTATTCACAATCCTCCTATATCTTAAGCATATCAGGAATGACTTGAGTAAATGGTTCCAGGTTGAGGGAAATTATGGTGAGGTATTCTATACAATATCCTATGGATTTATATCTGCTATATTCTGGAGTATAGACCGTATATTAGGTGGCTTGATAATGCTGTTTATGGCGGTTGGAGACTCTATAACAGGTATCGTTAGGAGTAGGTTTGTAGATAGATGGCAGAAGCATTGGACAGGCTCCCTAGCTATGTTGGTAGTCTCGGTCTTAATGGGCTATATATTATATGGTCTATGGGGTGTATTACTAGGGTTTATAGCCACACTATTCGAAGTCCAGCCATATCTAGATGATAATTTAGCAATCCCGATAGCAACTGGATTAACTGCATTAGTAATTAAAATCGGTTTTTAAATACTCCAAAATATGGTATGAAACCTAAATCATGGATAATTCTTGATGGTTAAATAATATATAAAGTGCAAAAGTGCATTCGATAAAGTAAAAAGAAAAGTAGTGCTTCTAAATTAGGCTTATTTAATACTAGATGAAGCCTTAAAAATGAATTTAACAAAGAGTACAAGAAGTTTAATTGAGAAATTAAAAAGAGTGAAGAAGGTAAAACTATAATAGAAATAAATTACATAGTTGTAGAAAATAGAATATGATTTCGATATGTAGTAATAATCACAAATTTTAACCACGTATATGTTAATATGTGTAAGTTCATCATCTATAGTGAAATAGGCAAATATTGCCGTAATATATAGAGCTTGTAGAAATTATTGCATTTACACTTTATCTGCAAGTATTACCATGATATTCATGATGTGTTGCTAGTGGCTAGAGGTGAGCTTCGATGGCTGATATAAATATGCTTAAAAGGAAGATCAAGAGGCTTAAGGAAGAGAAGAATGCTATCATACTTGCGCATAACTACCAAAGGGTTGAGGTACAGGACGTTGCTGACTACATAGGGGACAGTCTTGAACTCTCCAGGGTTGCTGCAAAGGCAAAAGCAGACGTTATAGTCTTCTGTGGCGTCGACTTCATGGCAGAGACTGCTTGTATACTGAATCCCGGGCGTATAGTGCTTCTACCATGTCGTAAGGCTACATGCCCTATGGCGGCTCAACTCCCGGCTAGCCTCGTTAGAAGAGCCAAGGGGGAAATGCCTGATATACCTTTCATAGCTTACGTAAATACGCTGGCTGAAGCTAAGGCCGAGGCTGACATATGTTGTACATCAGCCAATGCTCCAAAAGTGGTCTCAGCTGTGGCTAGACATGAAGCTGTGATGATGGGTCCTGATAGAAACTTGGCCTGGCATTCAGAGCGTGTAAGCGGGATTAGAGTAGTACCAGTGCCATCAAACGGATACTGCTACGTTCATAAGAAGTTCAGACCAGAGGATGTTAAAAGAGCTAGGAGGATCTATCCCGATGCCGTGGTACTCGTCCATCCTGAGTGTGACCCCGAGGTACAAGAGCTCGCTGATTTCATAGGCTCCACGAGCCAGATGGTGAAGTTTGCACATGAGACTGATGCCAGCTGCATAGTAATCGGGACTGAGATTGGACTTGTTGAGAGGCTAAGGAGGGAACTTCCTGACAAGACTATAGTTCCCCTTAGGGAGGATGCTATCTGTAGAGAGATGAAGACGATCACTCTAGAAAAGGTTGTTGATTCACTGAGAAATATGAGATATGTCGTCAAAATACCAGACGAGATCGCGGAGCGCGCCGAGAAGGCTATCAAGCGAATGCTATCGCTATAAGGAGGTGAGGATATGACTATTAGAGTCGGGCTGATAGGCTGTGGAGCGATCGGAACAACGATAGCTCTTGCAATCGACAATGGAGAGGCTGGTGATATAAAACTAGTGATCGTATATGACATCGTACGCGAGAGAGCGGTCAGGCTAGCGAACTCTCTTAGCGAGAAGCCGGTAGTCGCAGACAGTTACAAAGATGTGACAAGAAGTCCTAATGTAAACCTAGTGGTCGAGGCTGCCTCGCAACAAGCAGTTAGAGACTACGTCTCGGATGCCTTAGCTAATGGAAAGGACGTGATGATCCTGAGTGTGGGAGCGCTTTCCGATCCAGAGCTACTCGAGTCTCTGAAGAATATCGCGAGAAAATATGGTAGGAGAATATTCATTCCATCAGGAGCGATTGCAGGAATCGACGGCGTTAAAGCCGCCGCCATAGGAGGGATTGAGGAGGTTGTGCTAATCACTAGGAAGCCTCCTAAAGCTTTAGCTGACTCTCCTTACATAGCTGAGAAAGGAATTAAGCTTGAAGCTATCAGTGAACCCACCATGCTGTACGAGGGCCTAGCTGAGGACGCAATAAGGAAATTCCCTAGGAACATTAACGTAGCGATGACCCTAAGCCTAGCTGGCATCGGACCTCGAAGGACAATCGTCAAAGTGGTTGCAGATCCGACCATAAACAGAAATATACATGAGATTAGGGTTAGAGGGAGATTCGGAGAGTTGACCGTGGTGACGTGTAATGTTCCATCCCCGATGAATCCGCGAACAAGCTACCTCGCCGCACTCTCGGCGATTAGAATGCTTAAGAACCTCTCCGAGCCGATACTAGTCGGGACATGAGGTGTTAGAATTGATTCCCCACGAATACAACATCTATCTGAGGAGAAAGTTCTCGGAGTTCCTTGAGGAAGATATCGGATTAGGCGATATCACGACGGAGATCGTTCCACGAGACATTATAGCAGAGGCTGTTATCATAGCAAAGGAGGAGGGCGTGATTGCAGGCACTGAGGAGGTCGCAGAGCTATTTAGGGAGTGTGGAGTGGAGGTTCTCGAGAGCATCAGCAGCGGATCGAAAGCCTCGCCTGGCGATATTATCATGAGGTTGAGAGGACCTGTACGGATGATTCTCACATGCGAGAGGACAGCTCTCAACCTACTCGCGAGGATGAGTGGCATAGCGACGGCTACTGCGGAGCTGGTAAGAAGGGCAAAAAGCGTACGGAGAAACGTGGTGGTAGCTGGAACGAGGAAGGGAGTGCCTGGATTCAGGTACTTTGAGAAGCGTGCCATAATTGCTGGTGGAGGAGACCCACATAGACTACACTTAGATGACTGTATACTGATCAAGGACAACCACATAGCGGTAGTGGGAGGCGTGGCCGAGGCTATAAGAAGGGCTAAACGCATTGCCAGTTTCACGAAGAAGATCGAGGTTGAAGTGAGGAGTGTTGAGGAGGCTTTGGAGGCTGCCAGAGAAGGCGCTGATATAATAATGCTTGACAATATGAAGCCCGAGGAAATTAGAGTAGTTGTAAAGAGACTAGAGGAGGAAGGTCTCAGGGATAGGATATTGATTGAAGCTTCAGGAGGAATAAG
>CAZHBK010000078.1:0-6815 GCA_964530465.1 uncultured Nitrososphaeria archaeon
GTAATAAATATCGTAAATGTACTAAATACATTATAGTTATAATTTGAGAGATAATTAGTCTTTGATACGCTTAAGTATTTAGATATGGCTGAAGCCGGGGAGGGGATTTGAACCCCTGTAAAACGGGTTTCAACATCTCATCGCCGATCAGGCTCAAAATACCCGTCTTATTTTTCTAATCGATGTATCTGCAGCCCGCCCCCTTACCACTCGGGCACCCCGGCGCTTCTTCACAATATTCTTGATATTAGTGACTTAATAAATTTTATTTATTGATTTTATTGTCTGTAAAGAGATAAAAAGTAAATAAAGTAAATAAATATAGTACTAATTAATGATTTAGACATAAGATTAGAAGATTAAAATCAAAAGATAATATTAAGAATCTTAAGCTAAAGTCTAATGTCTAATATATATCATCATTATTATAAAAATATATCTAGTTTAATTAGCATTTATTATAATATTTATAACACTATTATGTCATCTTATTTTTTACTTACTTTCTTATATTCTTAACTTATTTAATTTCAATATATTCCGTTTAGCTTATTTTGTTAATTGATGTGTTATATTTTGCTAAAAATTAGTATATATATTAATCTATAGTAGTATATTTGTGATTATGGAAATCTTCTATGTATTTGCTTGTGATTGTTTTATACAGATTCCTAAATTATATGGAGGGGTTTGATGGTATGAGTGAGAAGAAAGTTGATGTTCAGAAATTACTTGAGAAAGCTATGAAACCGGCTAAACTCGCTAACCCATATCATAAATTCTATGAGGGTAAGCTTCAAACACTCCCTAAGTGTGCTATTAGAACATTATATGACTTTAACATATGGTATACTCCTGGTGTTGCAGAACCATGTAAGAAGATTAAGGAGGATAAGGATTTGTCATTTGAATATACAAATAGATGGAATTATGTAGCCGTCGTTAGCGATGGCAGTAGAGTCTTAGGATTAGGTAATATTGGTGCTGAAGCAGGACTACCAGTTATGGAGGGTAAAGCTATATTATTTAAATACCTAGGTGGTGTAGATGCATTCCCACTATGTGTTAAAACTCAGGATCCAGATGAAATACTTAAGTTCCTAGAGTGGATAGAGCCTACATTCGGAGGAATAAACTTAGAAGACATCGAGAAGCCGAAATGTTTCTACATACTAGAAGAAGCAAGAAAACGCCTTGAAATTCCAGTTTGGCATGATGATCAGCAAGGAACTGCAACTGTTGTCTTGGCAGGTTTGATTAATGCTTTAAAGCTTGTTAATAAGAAAATTGATGAAGTATTGATTGCTATGATTGGTGCTGGCGCCGCTAATATTAAGATCGCTGATGTTCTAGAGCTTGCCGGTGCTAAACCTGGTAATATTATTATGGTTGATAGTAAGGGTATTTTAACTAAGGATAGGGTTAATGAGATTCTTGAGAAGGAGAAGAATCCTTGGAAGGCTAAGTGGGCTGAGAAAAGTAATGCTGAGGGTAGGACTGGTGGTATTCCAGAAGCTATGAAGGGAGCTGATGTAGTTATAGCTATGTCTAAGCCAGGGCCAGGAGTTATTAAGAAGGAGTGGGTTGCACAAATGGCTGATAATGCCATTGTATTCGCATGTGCTAATCCAATACCAGAGATATGGCCCTGGGAGGCTAAGGAGGCTGGTGCTAGGATAGTAGCTACTGGTAGAGGCGACTTTCCGAACCAAGTTAATAACAGTCTTGGATTCCCGGGAATATTCAGAGGAGTTTTAGATGTACGTGCTAAGACTGTAACTGATGAAATGTGTGTCGCCGCTGCTAATGCTTTAGCAGAGTTTGCTGAAGAGAAGGGTCTTCGAGAGGATTACATAATACCAACTATGGAGGATTGGGAGGTTTATCCGAGAGAGGCTGTTGCATGTGCATTACAGTCTATAAAGCAGGGTGTCGCTAGGATAAAACCGAGTAAGCAGGAGCTCTGGGAGAGAGCGGTTAGAATAATCTCTGAAGCTAGGAAGAGCGTAGAGTTATTAATGAAAGAAGGCATTATAAAGCCTCCACCACCAGAAGAAGAAATACTATCAACTTACAAGCCATAAATCCATAACTATCCATCTACTTCTTAACTCCTTATTTATTTTTACCTCTCAGATTTTTAAATCAGATAATTCACATAAATATATATATCTATATATCCTTATATTAAGTTACTACCACTACTCATTAGTACTACTCGTATAGCATTCATATTTTTAGTGTTTTTGGGATAAAGATATCAGTGATCTCAGAATACCCGTGTTCATCATTTAATCAGAAAGGAGCATGTATCTTCATCGATCAAGAATATAATCTTCACTTTAGGTAATTTAAGGCTTAATATATTATCCTGTTAATTTTAAATCTCTGAAGGAATACCTACTTTATGGGGGATGACTAATTCTGCCGTAGGCTGAATAAATGATGAACCACCTCTCATATCCGACCCCCAAATATATCTAATATCGTTATATTGCCCTTAATGAGACATTTAATCAGAGTTCTAGTGGCATACGTTAATTTCAATCTTAATGCTTCATTTAATTTAAAGACTCCAACATCTACTGCGTCTGATAATGCCTTAGCTTTATCTAATGACGTCTCCGGCTTCATAAGTATATCGATTAAAACATAGTGATATCTAATATTCTTGGATTTTAATTCGATATATTCAGATATATTTATAATTCCTATAGGTCTTGCACGTATATTTGTCTCTTCGAATAACTCTCTAATGCAAGCATCATATATCGACTCACCTAATTCTATACTACCTCCAGGTATACTCCAAAGTCCTTTACCCGGGGAGTGTCCTCTCTTAACTAATAGGATATTATCACCTTCTATTACGACTGCTCTAACTGCGGGTATCGGAGATTTAATGTTATTCAAATCCTCCACCTTCTATAGTAAACAGATAGTATTATGATTAATATTATTAGTACAGCTATAGCTATATAATCTATATATTTAACTACGTAAATCCAATTACATCCTAGAATATATCCTATGTAAGCTAATATGAAATTCCATATTAATGACCCGAGTAATGTTAATGAGATAAATGGAGTAATAGGCATTCTTGAAAATCCCGCTGGGAGAGAGATATAGGTTCTAACGCCTGGCATTAACCTACCTATAAATACAATTAAGCCACCATACTTATTGAATAAGTCTTCTACGAATTCTAGATGGTTTTCATCGAGAAGGATATATTTACCAATTCTCAGTATGGACTTCCTCTCAATCTTACTACCTATCAAATATAGTATATACGATCCTGTTAGGTTTGCCAATGTAGAGAATATTATAACATACTTGAAGTCTAATCTATTTAATCCAGCTAGAAAACCTGCAAATGTAACAACGATCTCACTCGGGATTGGAATTGCAGCACTCTCTAAAGTCATTAATATGAAGATTCCGATATAACCTAGTTTTTCAATTATATCTGCTAACGGTGGAATTATTGATTCTAGCATAATACTAAAAGTTAGTTTAAGGTATCTTGTTTATATATCGGAGTATTATTAGCATACTCCTGATCTTAATACTTTCACTAACGTCTCCCTCTCATGAAAGCGAGGAATATCAGTGTATTTCAATTGTTTGATTATTAGCTAGACGATACTAATGTATTTAGGTTTTAGGTAGCTAGTACTTTATAAGTACGTTTTAATTAATGTCTTTACGGGTATAGGAGGTTGGGGGTAAGTGTATAAGACTAAGATCAAGAAGGTTATTAAGAGAGATGGTAGGATAGTTGATTTTGATGCTAGTAGGATTGAGAATGCCATTAAGAAAGCAATGGTTAGTGTGAATAAATATGATGAGGAGACGCTTAATAAAGTCGTGAATTATGTTCTTAAACTCCTTGATGAGAAGTATGGTGAGGAGAGAATACCACATGTTGAAGATATACAGGATATTGTTGAATTTTCTTTAGTTAAATATGATCTATATGAAGTTGCTAAGGCATATATACTCTATAGGAAGGAGAGGGAGAGGATTAGAAAGGAGAAAATGCTCTTACTCAATAAAGATTACTTAGATGAAGTCGATAAAACATTTAGCTTAAATGCCATAAGGCTTTTAGCAGCTAGATATCTACTTAGAGATGAGAAGGGAAATATTATTGAGGGACCTAAGCAGTTATTTCAGAGAGTTGCGATGCTCGTAGTGATCCCAGATATACTATATGATCCGAGAATATTCGAGAGAGACGGAGGAATTAAGCCACATCCATATGAGAAATTCAATCCAGATGAATGGGATGGAAAGATTGGATTAGGTAAACTACCCGATGGGGGTTATGAAGTTACTTGGAATAAATACCACTTAAAGAAGATGAAGGATCTCTACGATAGATTGAATAAAAGTGGTAGAATGAAGGTTAAGTGGTCTGAATTCTTTAGGATGCTTTTAAATGGAGAATTTGAAAACCACTATGAAGATTATAAAAAGTATTACACTATCATGGTTGAAAGGAAATTCATGCCTAACTCACCAACATTATTTAATGCAGGTACTAGACTCGGTCAGCTATCTGCATGTTTCGTATTAGATGTAAACGATGACATAAGTTCTATTATGGAAGCAGCTAAAGAAGCAGCCGTAATCTTTAAGACTGGCGGAGGTATAGGAATTAACTATAGCAAATTAAGGCCTGAGGGAGATATAGTATTCTCAACTAGAGGGGTTGCAAGCGGTCCAGTATCATTTATGAGAATTATAGATGTAGTTACGGAAGTTATCAAGCAGGGTGGTAGGAGGAGAGGTGCTAACATGGGTATTTTAGAAGTATGGCATCCAGACATTGAGAAGTTTGTAACTGCTAAAGCAACACCTGGAGAGTTTGAAAACTTCAACTTATCAGTTATGATAACACCCGATTTTTGGGAGAGGTATGAAAAGAATGAACCATATCCATTAATCAACCCAAGAGATGGAAGTATCTGGAAGACTGTTAATCCACGACAGCTATTCAGATTAATTGCTGAGATGGCTTGGAAGACTGGAGATCCAGGGGTTTTATTCCTAGATAATATTAATAGGAGGAATATTCTTAGGGAAGCATTAGGAGATATTAGGAGTACTAATCCATGTGGTGAAGAACCATTATACCCTTATGAATCATGTAATCTTGGATCTATAAATGTGTATGCATTTGTAGAGTATACATCTAATGGAGAAAGAAGGTTTAACTGGGATGAATTTAGAAAAGTTATACGGATTGCAGTTAGATTCCTCGATAATATAATTGATGTTAATGAAATACCTCTTAAGAAGATTGAAGTAGCAACTAGAAATAGTAGGAAGATTGGATTGGGGATTATGGGTTTAGCAGATCTATTATATGCATTAAATATACCCTACAATAGCGAGGAAGGATTTAAATTCATGCGTATACTAGCTGAAAATCTAACATATTACGCGATGGACGAATCTGTTGAGTTAGCTAGGGAGAGAGGTGTATTCCCATTATATCACCTATCATTATATCCAAAGGGGGAGATGCCTATAGAGGGATTCTACCATAGAGAGTTATGGACTTTAGACTGGGGTAAGCTTAGGGATAAGATCGTAAGATATGGGATTAGAAATGCAGAAGTTACTACAATAGCTCCTACAGGTTCTATATCAATGATCGTAGATGCATCATCTGGTATAGAGCCGCAATTTGCATTAGTATATGAGAAGAGAGTTACAGTAGGTAAATTCTTCTATATAGACCCTGAATTAGAGAAGAGACTTATGGAGTATGGATTATATGATGAGAAGATTCTCAAGAAGATTGCAGATAATGGTGGTTCTGTACAGGGATTAGATGAAATACCAGATGAATTAAAGAAAGTATTTGTAGTAGCATATGATATTCCATGGTGGGATCACGTTAGAGCTCAAGCAGAAATATCCATGTGGATATGTGCCGCAGTAAGTAAGACTATAAATATGCCTAACTGGGTTACAATTGATGATGTTGAAAAAGCATATCTATTCGCTTATAAGCTAGGTATTAAAGGCATCACAATATATAGAGAGGGTTCTAAAGCAGTACAAGTACTTATAACACCGACTCATAGAAAGGGTAGATATATTGTAGAGATTGAAAATAAGACTCTAGAGATAATGAAGAACTTAGGAATAGAACCACCTAAGATATCTGGAGCCGAGAGAATACTAGCTGAGAAGACTATGAAGATATTCTTACCCGGGAGAAGTATTGAAAGACCTAGAGTGGAAGATGAGGAAATACTTAAGAAGTATGAGAAATGCCCCGAATGCGGTAGTACAAATCTAGTATATGCAGAAAGTTGCCTCAAATGCTTAGATTGCGGATGGAGCTTATGCCCATCCTCCTAATAAAAGATATTTATAGTTATAGCATATTATATGATCTAAGTGATGATGAAAAGTCTTTTATAAAGTTGATACACTTTCTTAGATCGCGTGGTATTTGACGTATGGAGGGAGTTCTATAAAATAATGCACTTATAACCAAGCCAATTAATATTAAGACTGCGCCAATAACCTCAGATACTATTGGAATCGGCATAACTATTAATACAACACCTGTCTTAATTAATTTAGACCCTTTATTGTCTGGTTTTAAACCAAGATACTTAATTATATGAGATGCGATTATTTTATTCTCACGTTCAATCTCAAATACTCTAATATATGTTCTAATCCTCTCTTTAATTAACCTCTTAATTAACGTAATATCGTCTCTCCTAATTTTCATCACCGTCAGTAATTAGCATACGAAATAGATTATTAATTCTACCTATTCA
>CAZHBK010000079.1:0-2807 GCA_964530465.1 uncultured Nitrososphaeria archaeon
CAATATTTTCACACCTGTAAATAAATTGTAAAAGTAACTCTCGATCAAATACATTCTAGGTTTATGTTTATTCAATAATAAGATGGTGTAGATATAGCTATTCAATTAGATTAAACTACTAAATAAGTATAATAATATAATAATAATGAGTTTAAACATTCGAAAATATATTTTGGGAAAGGGGAGTGAGGTACGAGGAGTACGTTAGAATTGTTAGATGGAGATTGAGTAGAGATAATTCAATTGTTGGATGGATTAGAGAGGAGGTGGATATAGAAGTAGATGGGTTTAAACTATCAAATGTATTTTACGGGCATTCTAAATATGTAGGCTTCTGGATTAAACCCATATCTATAATAGGCATTCCCTTCATATACCCCTATAGTGCTGCGGCAATCCTAATAAAAGTAGATGATTTAACGCATGAATTAATTGAGAGGATCCTAAATGTTATCAGAAAGTTTGTTAAATTGAAGAGGTTTAAATTATTGAATGGGAGTGAGTGGGGTATAGATGTAACACTATTATCAATTACAACCCATAATCTTAAGCCTTACTTAAAGGACTATATTAGGGATTTTATAGACTCTGAGATTAAAGATCAATATATGGAGTATTTAGGTGTTTTAGAGTCAGTTAATAAGAAGATAGGAGTTGTAGTTGTTGATTTAAATAGTAGACATATATATAGACCTCTCAATAAGATATCTAAAGCTGCAGCATACTTATTAAATCCAAGACTTAAAATAACCGAGAAGATTGCATGGTTCTTCTCTAGCAGGAGATCTCGTTATCTTATTCAGCACCATACTTAAACCGTGATTTAATAATATTGAATACAGGATATGCTATAATGAATGCGACAGTCGACTGTATAATATTATACGAGCATATAATAGATACGAGGTATAATATAACGTCTAATGTTGTCGGATTATATCCTAGTTTAACTAATTGCATTTTAAAGAATTCGAAGAACATAGGCATTAAATAGCAACATATAATGATATTCAATAGAGACATTATAATAAGCCTAGATACTATAGCTAGTATAAACCCTATGCAGAAATCTCTACACCTCCACGTATAGAACCCCCCTCTTAAATATCCCAATAATATGAATCCTAAAAACATACTTAAGACAGCTGCATACTTCATCGGAGGACCTACTAAGAACTCTGCATGAGTCATAAGACCGAGGAAGTGAATTGTTGCGGCTATCAAACCAACTTTAATACCACCTATAAATAAAGCTAGAAGATCGATTATCTCTGAAAAGTCTATCTTTAGAAATGGTGCTATTGGATATGGTATCTCAAATCTCAATATTGAGAATGCAATAGCTAAAGCTCCGAAAGTAGCAGACAATGATATATCTCTAGCTAAACTATATTTATACATACTAGGTATTTAGTTTCTCTTTCTTCTATATCATGCTTTCTAATCATTACTGATACTTAATATTGAGTACTATTTCTAAGTAAGTCTTTGAAAGATTTAACATAATCGACTCTAATGAATATATGGTGATCTATAGAATATGATTACAATATATCATGGATACTATCCAGGACTGTTGAAACCGTTTAAGCCGATTCCCCCGAAAATAGATACTTCTAAGATAATTAAGATAGTTGAAGATGTTAAATCATCTGGTGATGAAGCATTAAACTATTACAATAAGATTTTCTATGGAGCTGATACAGTTATTTCAGGGCTTTATGTATCTAGGGTTGATATTAGAGAGGCATATTATGAATATCCAGAAGATTATATTGATGCGATAGATGCCTTAATAGCTAGAGTTAAATCTATCGAGAGGAGGGTATTATCGAGTTTAACAACTACTGAAACACCTTCAGAAGGTATTCAAGTAGTTAATATTGTTAAACCTCTTAAGAGCGTGGGCATCGTACTTCCATCATCAAAACATCCAACATATCTGATAATGGTTGCTGTGCCTGCTATTGTAGCAGGGGTTAAAAATATTATTGCATTAGTACCACCTGATCATAATGGTGATATCCATCCAGCATTAAAGATAATTGCAGATAGACTAGGTATAATGCTCTATAGAGTTGGCATTCCTCATTCGATAGCGGCATTAGAATATGGTACACAGAGTATTCCTAGAGTTGATAAAATAGTAGCATTATATGATCCTTTAGTACTTGAAACACTTAGATATATCGGCCTAACCGACTATATAGTACTTGATAGACCTAGAGATCTAATAATACTATCTGACTCAACTGGAGATCCAGAATTTATCGCATGGGATATGATTGCTCAAATGGAGTATCCATATGAGGCTAGAGTAATATTATTTACGATTGGTAAAGCATTAGCAGAGGAAGTAGCATCAATTGTAAATCAATTAGTCTATTCAAGTTTGTTAAATAGAGAATATATTATTAAGAATCTGAAGTATAGTGCTATCGTTAGTATATCTGAATGGGATGATGCTATTAAAGCAGTTAATGAATTATCACCCGAGTATGTAACTGTGATTGCAGAAAGAGACATACAATATAGAATATTAAATTATATCAATAATGTAAATGTTATCATGATCGGTGGTTATACTCCTCATGCTTTCATCAAATATATGTCTGGAGTAAATTATATATGTCCATCTGGTGGTGAATCAGTAGTTAGAGGTGGTTTAAGCGTCTTAGACTATGTCAAGTTAATTCGAGTTGTCAGAGTTAATCCAGAGGCTATATCATATGATTTAGATAGAGTTAAGAATATTTTAGATTTAGAGGGATTAGCAAATCATTATATATCATTATTCAAAAGATTAG
>CAZHBK010000079.1:2817-6784 GCA_964530465.1 uncultured Nitrososphaeria archaeon
TAGATAATCTCTTCTTAACTCATATATCTATTAATATACTTCTTAAAGAGAGTATGTTTCTCAAGACTTGATCTTATATATTCGTCATTAAGCATTAAAAACCTTTCCCAACATCTTAAGCTAGGACATATAAAACATCCTATTCTATAGAAACCAGCGTTATATAGCTCATTTAATGGAATTCCCTCTCTCAATAGGTATAGCTGTACGTCGAATGTGCTCCATGCCTTAATCGGGGTTAATTCAATATATCTATCGGATATCTTTCTATATGGTGGTCTGAAACCTCTTACATCACTTTCAGCATCTCTATCACCAAGTAATACTGCTACCTTCCATCCATCTTTAATAAGCCTATCTACGCATCTCTTAACAGCTTCTATCTTCAAACCAGTACACCATCTATTATCATGCGTTGGTAGATCATAGCCTTCATTTAATATTTTATCGGCTATACCAGCATATTCTATAACTGGATCGATCTTTAAAATCTCAGATATTCTTTCAATATATCTCTTTGTCTCTGGAAATTCAACACCTGTATCAACGTATAATGGAGTTATTCTATCTCGATCAATAAACTTAGTAGCGAGTTTCAATATAGTAGTACTATCCTTACCGCCACTCCAAGGGATTACTAAGTGATAGTCTTCATTAATATACTTCCTTATAAAATTAATTGCCATCAATTCTAAAATCTTAAGTCGATTTAAATTAACTCTTATAATATCGTCTAAGTCAACATTAACTATCTCGTAGAAATCCTCGATTTTAAAATCTGGCTTCATACCATAATCATCTATCTTCATGTATCCATAGATATAAGGACCGGAATAGATGATATGATTTCCACCACTCATCTTGAGTACTAATGGATTTTCTGGAACCTCACCTCTAAATAGCTTATGTAGGTTCTCTCTAGTCCTAGAGCCAATTAAGAAGAATAAATCATTAGATGCTTCAATAGAGAGCTTAGGTAATATATTCTGACTATTCGGTTTAAATATATAGCTATTCTCATCATAATTCCATGACGCAATTAATCTAATTCTAGCTCTAGCTTTAGCGAAGTCGGATGCTAGATGCTCTATCCTAGCATTTCTAACCCTAGCTTTATCTACTACATGAATTACAATCCTATATTCATCAGTATAATATTCTTTGAGTATATTAGCGGCATCTAGATCCTCCCTACCTAATAATAGGATGTTAAATGAATATGCATCTATATTCAAGTAATCGTCTAATACTTTAATCATATCTTCAGCTCTTCTAACACCACCTAATGTAACTACTTCAATACTCCAGTTTGGATAGAATCTATCTAGCATTGCTTTAACCGCATTAGCATCCCTCCTAGATCTAACGATAACCCTATACATCCTAGTATATTAAGTTATTACTGAAAGAGTTAAAGGATTAATACTCTAAATATTATTTTAGGTGATCCTATGCTTATAAGAGGTAGAGTTTGGAAGTTCGGAGATAATATAGATACCGATGTTATAATACCATTCAAGTATAAAGCAGCTACTAACGATCCATATGAATTAGCTAAACATGCTATGGAGGGTATTGATCCAGAATTCTCTAAGAAGGTTAGACCTGGCGATGTTATTGTCGCTGGCAAGAATTTTGGATGTGGTTCTAGTAGGGAGCAGGCACCTATAGCATTAAAATATGCTGGTATTGCAGCAGTACTAGCTGAAAGCTTTGCTAGAATATTCTATAGGAATGCATTTAATATTGGATTACCACCACTAATAGTACCAGGTATATCTAAGAAGGTTGAGCAAGGTGATGAAGTTGAGATAGATTTAACGAAAGGCACAGTTAAAATATTGAAGACTGGAGAAGTATTACATTTCACACCAATAAAAGGATATATGAAGGAGTTATTAGAAGCTGGAGGATTAGTAAATTACTATAAGAAATATGGTAGATTCCCCTGGCAGAAGAAAGAAGAAAAGTGATTAAGACTTCAATAAAGTGGAATATAGTCTTAAGACGTAAGCCGGAGTACTTTATAATCCCACTAATTCTAAGTCTTTTCCATATACCAAATTATTTTTCTAGATTCAATAATTAACCATCTTACTCCATATATCTCCTCATTAAATCGTAGATACATCATATAGATAATTCATTCATAAAAATTAATAATCATGCTATATACTGGGTTTCTAGCATATAGCTGGATAGCTGGGAGGATCAATAGCCTTGAAGTACATTATATTAGGAGAGGACTTATGGAAGATTTATAAAGTTGGTGAGATCGAGTATCCTGCTCTTAAAGGAGTTAATATAGCAGTTAAATATAGTGAGTTTATAGCTATTGTTGGTCCTTCTGGAAGTGGTAAATCTACACTACTTCATTTAATAGGAGGTCTTGATAAACCTACTAAAGGTAGGGTAATCATTGATGGTACTGATATCACTCGATTGAGTGAGGATGAATTAGCGGATTATAGATGTAAGACTATAGGATTTGTATTTCAATTCTATAATCTAATCCCATATTTAACTGCTGTAGAGAATGTCGAATTACCTATGGCTATAGCTAAATCATCTATCGATAGATTCAAGAGAGCTATGGAACTCTTAGAATTAGTTGGCTTAAGAGATAAAGCATTTAAAAGACCTACTGAATTAAGTGCGGGAGAACAGCAGAGGGTTGCTATTGCTAGAGCATTAGCAAATAATCCAAGGATAATCCTTGCAGATGAACCTACTGGTAATCTAGATAGTACGAATTCCGAGATAATAATGAAGCTTTTTCGAGATCTAGTTGATAATTATAACGTTACGATCGTCATGGTTACACATAATCTAGAGTTAGTTAAATTCTGCAATAGAATCGCTAGGTTGAAAGATGGATGTATTGAGTATATTAAGGAGGTTGGATAATATGAAGATGAGAAAGAATATCTCACTGATTATTATAGCATTATTAATAGCCACTATTATATTAAACATACCTCAGGGATATGCTAACAATAATGCATACTTTAAAATCTCATCAGTATACTGGAGTAAGAATTCTAAAAGGATTTTGGAGGTAGGACCTGGAGATGAAGCAAATTTAACTATAGTATTGGAGTATATTTATAGTAAACCAGCTAGAAATATTACTGTAAATTTAACATTACCTAAAGAGTTGTATTTAGTGAATTGCGAGAATAATACTCTATCAGTTAAATATGATAAGGTATTACGTAAGGGGATGGTTTTAAAGCTCTCACATAAAGTATGTATAAGTAAATCTGCTGAAGTGGGATTATATAATGCAACATTAGACATCAGCTTAGTTGTAGAGTATAAGACTAGGTTCTCAACTCTTAATGCAACAATTGAAGTATCTGGAAAACCTAATATTGAATTAAGATTAAGCAGTTATAAAATATATCCAGGTGATAATTCAATTAAACTACTAGTAAGTAATATCGGGAACATCCCTGCTAGAGAGATTAGAATAACTATATCTACATCTAAGGAAGGTGTGAATATAGAGAACTCAGACATATATATTCCATATCTAGCTGGATATTCGAATACTTCAGAGTATATTAACGTTAGTATTTCTAAATATCTAATTAATAAACCAGTAACACTATCAGCTGTAGTATCATATATCAGTGATAGATATCATGTGAAGTATAGTAGTATTAAAACATTAGACTTGTATGTTGAGGACTTTGTAGATCCATTTATCGATATCGAGCTTAATAAGTACAATGTAGTGGCAGGTTCAAATTCGACGATAACTCTAACAGTATCTAATAGAGGTCCATTTGATATCTCTAAAGCAGTACTGCATATATCTACACAACAACCACTACACATACTCAGCGATAAAGACTTATACTTGGGATCTCTCAAGATTAACTCAAGTAAAAGTATAAACCTCACGCTTTATGCTAATAAGGTTTCAGAATCAAAATACACTAAATTACTAATCGATCTTAAT
>CAZHBK010000080.1:0-6714 GCA_964530465.1 uncultured Nitrososphaeria archaeon
GTTTTATTACCGTAATAAGTAAAATGTAATATGAATATAATTATGAGAGTTTATGAGTAAATAGTATTATTTATTATTGTATTACTAAGTTTTTCTCCCTTATTAGGTACTGGGGATTTAAAAATGGGGATAGTAAAATTAGTAAAAGAAATAGTCTTAAAATACTCAGCGTTTATCGGACCTATTCTACTAACAACAGGCATGATAATGTTCATGTACTATATGATTAAGGCATATATCTCTGGAAATTTCATTCCAATAGGTACGTCGATGGTTAATTCAGAAATAACAATAATACCTCATATCATATACGCTAAGCCTATAACAATATTCATATTTGTAATCTTTATAGGATATGTACTCACATTAATCTCACTTACTGAGAGAGCCATTAAATGGTCTGAAACAGACTACATCTTTATCGACGCATTAGCATTTTTCTCAATCTTCTTAAGCTTATATGAGATATTCTTTAATTTCTCATTATGGACTGCACTCATTGCTTCAATATCAGATATGGGAATAGTTTTACGAAATATAGACTTATTATATAATAAGTTCCCAAAGCCAGAATTATCGTGCAATCTAGTATTTGCAACTAAGATATTCTACCTAATCTTTCTTATGGGAATAGTAACACTTTACTTTACGAATTTGTGGAGAAGGCATAAAAGAAGTTGAAAGATATTATAATTAAGGTTATAGTAAGAGAGCTAATAAGTAGGAGATTATAATTAGTATAAGGCCGATAAATGAAAGCGCTATAGTGAGTGTGTAATTCCATGGAAGTACTACAAGTAGGGTAGTATATATTATTAATGACGAAATAGAACACGCATAAAGGAGTGGTTTAAATACGTCTTCAACTTTAGTAAGCGATAGAATGGCTGATAGCAGATATATAAACCCTATAATTATAGGAAGTACATACATTACGGGATGTAATCCTATTATTATCATAATGGCTCCACTAAGTATATGAAGCCCTCGTTTAACATATTCATTTAATACATTCGGCCTCATCCCTCTAATCACCATAAAGCAATGTTAACTATAGTGTTTTCATTGAAATATACGACAACCTTAAAGTTAACTAGCGTAAATAAAAGCTTTAGACTATGTTTAAAGCTATTGATATAGTTCCTTAAAACTAGATCTTTATCCTCCTATAATAATATTAAATAAGTCCTTGATTATCAACAATACGTTATTACGTCTACTCTGTACTGCAGCCTAACTAGAATTTACTCTCTTAATCTTGTTTTATGCTAAATTTTACACTTAATTTATAATGCTAAGTGTGAAAATGCATAGTAATATCTTTTTAGATTCTAAGATAGAAGATGTAAGTATAAGAAATGAGTATATGACTTAATTTTTCATGCAACTCAACTATTATGTTTATTTAGAATGTTAAGTACTGATGGAGATGGATTATCGTATGTTTCCAACATATATTTTATGTAGGTTTGGAGATTTTAATACACCTTATGATGCTGCTAAGATCGTTTTATTTGGATGCCCATTGTACTATAAGAGCGTTAATGCAAGACCTTTTATAAATCCAGTGGCATATCTGAGATTGTTCTCATACCATATCGAAGATAAATCAATCTTATACCCGAATAGATTCTACAGTGAGGTTAGATGTATAGATATCGGAGATATACTCAGTAGAAATTTAGATGATGTAATGACAGATATGTCATCATTAGTTAATAAAGTAGTCTCAAAAGATTCCAAAAAAATATTGATGATTGGAGGAGATCACTTAAATACGTATCTGCTTGTTAAAGCTATACAACCAGAGAATCTTATAGTATTTGACGCTCATTTAGACGCTAAAGATATATATTGCTATGATAAATTAAATCATGCAACATTTATTAGAAGACTACTTGAAGAGGATGCTATTAATAAGCTGGTGATAATTGGGTATAGAGCTTATAGCTCCGAGGAAATCTCCTTCCTAAAACAATATAGTAATGTAGTATTGATATCTAGAGACGATTTATATAGAGTAACAGCAGGAGGTAATGCTGTAGGGTGTGAAACTAGTTTATCAGATATATTAGCTAGGGTATTATACAGGGGAAGCACCTATGTATCAATAGATCTAGATGTTTTAGATCCAATGCTAATGCCGCATGTTACTACTCCAGAACCTCTTGGTATAAATCTCAGTGATATAATCAACGTATTGAGAATACTTATAAAATTAAGGGAGAATGGATTAAGTTTAATAGCGGGTGATGTAGTAGAATATATGCCTTATGATTTAAATCCAAATCCACCTTTAATAGCGTGTAAGTTAATATTTGAGACACTAATGCTCTTAAGCATAAGCTAACATTAGATTGAAATACTTGATTGCCTAAATATTTTACACAGAATCTATAGGAAAAAATTTTAGATAGAATTATGCTGAAAAATGACCAGACTAGATAAATGGATCAAATGGGAGGTAAATAAGAGTAAGAAAGAAAAAGAGGATGATACTTCTCAAGAAAGTACTATAGTTGGTATCATAAACATTACAGATAGTACTACTGTAAATAGAGAAGTCGGGAATGTACTCACAGCTCACATAAATAAAACTGATGTAGAGGAGGAAAGTATAGAAAAAGAACGTATTGAAATTCCAGACAATCTCTACATCCTCCTATCAGCAGATTATGATCCAGATAAAAATAAGGCTTTTCTAAAATTCTATAACATTAAGAAACATACTATAGAGAAGTGGTATGATATAACTGATCATCATCCATATGCTTATAGTAAGGAGGATCCAGATAGGCTTAGGGTAAATCCGGAGATAGCCAGAAGAGCAGATAAAATAATAGATCTAATACCTGAAACTAAACATGATCCCATAACTGATAGGGATATCAAAGTTACTAAAATAGTAGTTAAAGATCCATTAGTAATCGGTGGAACAAAAGAGTCCCTAAGAGAGTATTTAAGGCTTTGGGAGGCAGACATAAAATATTATGCAAATTATATATTCGATATGAAGTTTCAAGTTGGAGCTTATTATATAATTGATGATTTTAATGACTTACCGAAACCTTTTGAGTATACTTATCCTCCAGAGATAATGAAGTACCTAAATTCAATAGAAAATGAAAGTATAAAGTATTGGATTAAATTACTCTCTATGGACGTCCCAAAATACAAAAGGCTTGCAGTAGACATAGAAGTTTATAATCCTCCGGGCTTAATGCCCCAAGCTGAAGATCCAGTTTATCCAATTTTCGTAATATCATTAAGGGGTTCAAACAATTTGAAAAAGGTATTGATTCTCGATATTAAGAAGGAGATATCAAATGGAGAAATAAGATTAAAACTTGAGAAGGAATTAGGTATCAGTATAGAGGTATTTAACAGCGAACAGGAACTTATAGAGAGAGCACTAGAAATTATGGAAAAGTATCCTATCATAGTTACATTTAATGGTGACAACTTCGACCTGCCTTATATTAGAAGGAGAGGGGAGAGATTAGGAATACAAGACATTACTTCTAAGATAAAGCTGGGAAAGAATGACGCACGAGTCTCTTGGGGAATACATATAGATCTATATAAATTCTTTAAAAATGTGTCAATTAAGACATATGCATTTTCAAATGCATACGATACAGTTTCGTTAGATTCTATTTCTAAAGCTCTAATAGGTAAGGGTAAAGTTGAATTAAATAAGACATTCCAGGAAGCAACAACGAGCGAGATAATAAGATACGCCTATACTGATGCCGAACTAACATTTGAACTTACAGAATTTAACAATGACTTAGTAATGAGATTAATTACGTTAATCGGCAGAATAGCCAATATGATAATAGATGATGTATGTAGACTTTCAATTTCAAACTGGATTAAAAATAGATTAGTTAATATACATAGGGAGAAGAATTATCTAATCCCCTTACCAGATGAAATACGTGGAAAGGGGGGTAGAAAACATTTAGAACCAGTAACTAAGGGGAAGAAGTATGTAGGAGCAATTGTAATTAATCCTACACCTGGTATCCACTTTAACGTACATGTGGTCGATTTTGCAAGTCTATATCCGAGTATAATGAAAGAATTTAACATATCTTACGAAACCGTCAACTGTCCTCATGAGGAATGCAAGGATAATAGAGTTCCAGGAACGACAACATGGATATGCAAGAAGAAGAAAGGTATAGTAAGTGAGTTCGTTGGTGTGATAAGAGATGTAAGAGTAATGGTATTTAAGAAACTAGCTAAGGATAGTAATATACCCATAGAGAGAAGAGAGTTTTATGAAGCAGCACAAGGAGCACTTAAAGTATTTATCAATGCTTCTTATGGAGTTATTGGAGCAGATACATTCCCATTCTACTACTTACCCGCTGCTGAGGCAGTTACATTACTAGGAAGACATGCAATTACGACATCGATTGAGTATGCTAAGAGGAGAGGATTGGAAGTGATCTATGGAGATACAGATAGCCTCTTTATTAAAGATCCAGATTTAAACAAACTTGAAGATCTAATAAAAGCTGTAGAAAGAGACTTAAAGTTGAGACTAGAAGTAGATAAGATATATAGATATGTGGTATTTAGCTATAGAAAGAAAAACTACTTCGGCGTTTTAAGTGATGGTAGGATAGATGTCAAAGGATTAGTTGGTAAGAAGAGCAGTACTCCACCATTCATAAAAAATGTATTCTATGAAATACTAGATATACTGAAAAATGTTAAGACTTTAGAAGAATTTAATAAAGCTAGGGATAAGATTAAAGACATAGTTATCGAAGCAGAAGAGAAGATAAGACGTAAAGAAGTCCCCCTAGAAGAGTTAGCAATATCAGTTACAATAAGTAAACCACTATCAGAATATGTAAAGACTACACCCCAGCATGTTAAAGCAGCAAGAAAATTAGAGAGGAAACTAGGCGTAAGGATACAGCCGGGGACAATTATTAAAATAATAAAGACAAATGATAGAGATGGTGTAGCACCCTTAGAGTTAGTAAGATCGCTTTCTGAGGTTAACTCCGAGAAATATGTCGAACTCCTAAGGACTGTATTAGAACAGATACTTGACGCATTAAATATCGATTTAGATATACTTGAAACTAGAAAAGAGTATAAGAGCTTAGATCAATTTTTCACATTCTAATCTCTCATATATCTACAATTATTATTATAGGTGTCTACCTACTCTTAGACTACTCATAATAGTTTCTATACGATGGATGGTCTTTTAGATAAAAATACATCATAGTAGAGAGGGCGTTTAGGATATCCACATGTCTTCTTTTCAATTATATTGATTAATTCATTAAGTGACAGTTTTACTTCCTGATCTATCTCTCTGATTCTAACAGTTAACATATTAGATTTAACCTCCTTCTCACCGATTAAGACGATATATGGGATCCACTCTCTCTCTGCTTCACGCACTTTCCTGGCTACGGTAAGATCTCTATCATCAATATCTGCTCTAATACACTTCTCTTTAAGAGCCTCTAATATCTTAATTGAGAAGTCTATATAACTTTTTGAGATAGGTATTAATCTTACTTGTGTTGGAGAAAGCCAAACTGGCAGCATAGGTTTCTTTCCATTTTCAATCATCTTAGCTGCTTCTTCAAGGAATTCATATAGAAACCGTTCTATGCTTCCATGAATAGCAGTATGAAGAATAATAGGGTATTTTTTAGCTCCATTTTTATCGATATATGTAATCCCGAATCTCTTTGAATTTCCAATATCAATCTGAACTGTAGCTGTTTCTAAAGGTCTCATTTGTGAATCTATATAATGAAATTCAATATTGATTACCCAGTAATACTTGTTAGGCTCAGTAATATAAACTAATGCTGGCTTAGCTTCGATATTTAGCAACTCAAGGATAAAATTAAATTCATTCTTAAAGAAGTCATAAACTATATTATACAAATTATAATATCTCCAGCCAAACTTGTAACCTTCATCTAGTATAAGTTTAAAGAGTTTTTTAAATTCTGCTTTTGCCTCCTCAAGATCTTTAGTTAATACATGCAAATCTGGCATATAAAATCTTCTAACTCTAGCTAAACCCGAGAGTTCACCTCTTTGCTCATATCTATAGCTATCAGCTACTTCAAATATCTTAAATGGAAGATTGTTATACGTTAAATAGTGTCTTCTCAGCAATGCGAACTGTCCAAAACATGCAGCATATCTTAAGACGAACTCTCTCTTAGCAGGCTTAACTTTATACATTCGTTGACCGAAAAGATTCGCATGCTCTTTAATAGCATTATCTGATAAATCATACATTATAGAAGTTTTTACAGGCATTGCACCATACTTTAAAGCTATATTTAAAGTATAATCCATTAAAAGATCTACTATTAACGCTCCTTTAGGAAGATATGATAAATGCCCTGCATCACTCATAGGCTCTTGCTCTGCTATATTTAGCCTCTTAAGAAAATCAATATGAGGAGAGCGTGCTCTTGCTTTTCTTCCAGTTTTAAGTGCTTCTTTCTCAATCAATGCTTTAAAGCACTCATCATCCGTCTTAAATTCCTCAGGATAGTAAAGCTTGCCCTCCGGCGTTATAACATAGTACTCACCAATTAAGACGTCATCAATTGATACACTCATAGCTCAGTTCACCTCTTATAACTCTTTAAGCAGAATTAAATATAGTAAGTTAATTAACACAATAATTAATTAACTTGACGGATATAAGAC
>CAZHBK010000081.1:0-6509 GCA_964530465.1 uncultured Nitrososphaeria archaeon
CAGTTAATTTATGAAGAATATACCTTACTGTAGACTTTCTAATAGTACTTACTGTTAGATTGAAGAATTCGAATGGAATATTATGTGCCTCATCAATTATTAAAATATATCTATATTTATTTAAACTATGAGTAGTTAGTCTTATGAAGCCTAATGGATGATAAAGGTGAAAATATGGTGTTAATGTGAAGTCAGATAACTTCTCAGCAAATTTTTTAATTACGTAATAAGGACATATTCTTCGTCCTACTAACTCTAAAATCAACTTATTCCAGTCCTCTATAGTAACTTTACCGTTTTTCTCATAAATTACCTCGTGGAAAATTTTTAATGCTGTACCGTAATTGTTTATAAAGTTCGTATAATATTCGCATTTTCTTGATTCTCTAAGTAACGTGCAGATTGAATATATATATTTCCCGTATCTAAATGCTAAAGGACATATTCTCTCCTTACCCTCAAGTAGTATAATCTTAGCATTAAAATTTAAATGGTATAGGAGCTCTGAAGTTAAATTATATACTTTATGAAGAAGAGGATAGCTTCTAGCAAGATATATAAATCTAACTCTATTACCTTCTACTCTATCAGAATGTACTAAACTTAAGTAAGCAAGTGAGGAAACAAGCGCGGCTAACGTTTTTCCAGATCCTACAGGTGCCTCATAAAATAGATAGGTAGATTTATCAAATGCATTCACCATAGTTAATATTGTGTTAATCATTGATGGCGTAGATACGTAACTATACAGTTTAAAATTCTTAAGTTTACTAAGGAATTCTAGTATTTCACGCTTGTTTATCATATCCTACTCATAAAGCATTTTAATTAAACAGTATTTTAACACCCACCACGCAGCATTGTATAATTACTTATATTCTCTAAAAATTCTATCTAGTCAAGCTATTTTCTCAGCACATAATTTATTTATAATATAGAATGGTAAATTATTAAGCAAAAGATCAGTCTGCATCGGTGAATAAAGTGCTAAAACGAGGTCTTTTTATTGTTTTAGAGGGAGTTGATGGAAGCGGAAAAACAACTATTGCTAGATGCTTAAAAATGTATCTTGAAGCTACGGGACTTGATAACATTAAAATTACGAAAGTGGTGGTAACTCAAGAACCTACTGAGGGACCAATAGGTAGAATCCTAAGAGAGTATTTAAAGAAGACACCATATGAGAAAAGAGATCCTATCTTTGAGGCATTGCTATTTGCTGCTGATAGGAGATGGCATATTATTAATATCATAAAACCAGCATTAAGTGAAAATGCTATTGTAATCTCAGATAGGTATTACTACTCTAGTATAGCGTATCAGACCACTGACGGTGTTAGTGAAAAATGGATATTAGAAATTAATAAAGGCATATTAAAACCCGATCTTGCTTTCTTCCTAGATATACGCCCAGAGGTATCACTATCTAGAATTACGCATAAACCAAACATCTTTGAGAGGCTAGAATTTCTTAAAATGGTCTATGAGAAGTATGTGAAATTATGTAAAGAAGGGTACTTAATTAGAATAAATGCTAATAAAGATATTAATGAGATAGTAAGTGAAATTATTACTAGAATTACTGAATATCTACTAAGATTGGAAGGTAGTAAGTAACTTTGAAAGTAAAATTATTCTCTTCTGTCAATTCTATTTAATAATTCTATCCTTAAAATTTAAAAAATGATTAAGTTATAAAAATTAGCTTAAGTTCTTAGGTTTACTTTAGCAATATCTAATTAATAAGTGAGAAGATAAGATTAGTTAGAAAGTCACATTTAAATGCATCGCTATATTTTAATTTAGTTAAAAAATGCTTTAAAATATGATCTATACCTATAGGATAAATGATGGCATCAGTCGATTCTAACGGTGATATAGATAAATATATAAAGACAAGGTACGTAAAACATCCCTTAATAAAAGAGAATAGTCTAGAATATAGAGACTATCAAGTCAAGGCGGTAAGGAAAGCCTTGAAGTATAATACTTTAGTTGTATTACCTACTGGATCCGGCAAGACTGCAATAGCATTGCTACTTTCAGCAGAATGGTTGGCAAGATATAAGGCCACTAAGATTATATTTATGGCTCCTACTCGACCTTTAATCAATCAGCATTATCAATTCTTCCTCAATCATTTAAGAATCCCACCATTAGATATGAATGTACTTTCAGGATTACAAAGTCCAGAAGATAGAGAGAGGCTATGGAGAGCACAGATAATATTTGCTACGCCGCAAGTAGTATATAATGACTTACTAAGGAGTGTAGCATCCCCTTCAGATACATGGCTTCTTATATTTGATGAAGCACATAGAGCAGTAGGCAATCATGTATACGTTAAGATCGCTCAATTGATATATAGTAGTGGTGTAAAGCCTCGAATCCTTGCCTTAACTGCTTCACCTGGGGAGAGCTCTAAAGTTAGAGAAATAATGAAGAATCTTTACATAGATGAATTAATGGTATTAACACGTGATGATATTGAGCTAAGAAAGTACTTAAGAGATATTATGCTAAGACCGGTATTTATAGACCCATCTCCACACCTGAGATATGCATTGGAATTACTAAATAGAGCTATTAAGAATAGAATAGATATGATAAAAAATATATTAAAGAGAGAGGCGATAAAGATAGATCTAGAATTAAAGCCTGAGGTATTAAGCTTTACTAAATTAGATAAGTTAAGAGAGGATATAGAAGATGCGTATTTAAATGGAAGAATAAGTTCTGATGCTAGAAAAGTTTTAAAGGTCTTAATTCTCGAGTTAATATATTTAGATAAGGCATTATCCTACTTAGAAAGTTACAGTTATAAATGCTTTATCGATTACATGAAGAGAATTCTAGATAAGTCATTGAGAGGTAGTATGATAGCTCGAAGACTTACTGCAGATACAAATATCATGGATGCTTATACCGTGGTCAAAGCTTTGAGCGAGAAAGAGATATATCCTAAGTTAATTAAATTATTCGAAATAGTATCAAGTTTAAAGTCATCACAGGTCATAATATTCACCAGTACTCGTGATACTGCAATAGAGATATTAAACTTCTTAAGAAAGAAGGGAGTCTTATGTGATATACTAGTTGGACAAGAGAAACGTAAGGGTTCATTAGTAGCAATGTCTCAGAGAGAGCAGATCAGAGTGATAGAGAGATTTAAGCGTGGGGATATAAAAGCATTAATCGCAACACAAGTAGGTGAGGAGGGATTGGACATTCGCGAGGTGGAAGCAGTAGTATTCTATGATAATCCGATTAGTGCCATTAGAAGAATACAAAGAGAGGGTAGAACTGGTAGATCGAAATCAGGATATGTCTTCTTTTTAATAATGAAGGATACTAGAGATGAGAGAAGATATTGGGCTGGAAGAATGCTAGAAAGGAAGTTAATAAGGGAGATAAAGAATATTGAGGACAACACACAGATGGTAAAGTCTACATCGCTTATAGAAGAAGTATCTTCTAATATTAGGTTTGATACAAACGTGAAACATTTAAGCGAGTATATAAGTGAGAGAGAGGATGAATTAAAAGTTATTATAGATTATCGTGAAAAGTCACCTGAACTAATAAATTATCTTAAATTAAATGGAATAAGAATTGAATTAAGAGAATTAACATGCGGCGACTATATTGTAGGCAGATATATAATTGAGAGGAAGACGGTGAGTGATTTTGCATTATCAATTATAGATGGAAGACTATTTAAGCAATTAGCAGATTTAAAGAGATGTGATGCACAGCCTATACTTATTATTGAAGGTGATTTTAAGGAATTTACAAAAAGACTTGATGAAGCTGTTTATATAGGGACTGTACTATCGATAATGCAAGATTACAGAATACCTATTTATAGAAGTCAAAGTGAAATCGAAACTGCCAAATTTATCCATTTATTATATAAGAGAGAGATTTCGAATAAAAGAAAGTATCATAAGCTAAGAATAGAGAGAAAGCCTACAGATATATATGATATACAAAAGTTTGTACTAGCTGGTATTCCCGGCGTAGATAATATACTTTCAGATAGACTTCTCAAGTATTTTAAAAACTTGAGAAATATAGCTAATGCTAATATATCCGATATAATGAATGTTGAAGGAATAGGTTTTAAACTTGCAGAAAAAATATGGAAAGTTTTTAACGAGGAATATAAAGCTTAACATTCTCATTAACGTTTAATTTCATTAATTTAAATCCTCTTCTTTCATGTATTTTGCTTGATCCCTTCTTCTTAAATACGATACTCACACTATATTAAATCCTATCCTTGCCTAAGCTCATTAATACTTTTCAGTATTTTCAGATACTTTTCAATTAACTCAATATACTCTGATAAATCTCCACTTTCTGATAAAAGTCTATTAATCTCAGTTAGTATTCTTTGTTCTAAATTATGCAATATAGTAGCTTTAGTTAGTGATATTAATTCAGCTTCATCTCTTGCAATTAAAACCTTCTTTTCACAGATAGGACAGAAGTACTCATTATCTTTAAAAACTATAGGTGATCCACAAAGTGGGCATGAATACTGAGTTAGTTTCCAGCCCATCTTAATATATCTTGCTATCTTTCTTGCATCAACCCGTTTTTCACTCACATCGATCCCCTTTTTATCTCATAATCTTCACTTTACTTTCTAATCTAAATCCGTATCTTCGTTAAATTCTTATTTTTCTATTTATGTTATTATTTTAAATTAGAGCATATAATGGAATATGAAGCAAAAACACATGTAGATCTAATATCTAACGATGGATATTTAATATAGGATAATTAATAATTGTGAAAAGATAGAATAGCAGAAAGGCTAATATTATGCTCGATGCATGGAGGTGGGTTTTATGCCTAGGAAATTATCTAAAGCAGAAATCCAAAAGAAGTTTGAGGAAGCCACACAAATTCTCAAAAATATAGCTAATAACAGGCAAATACCAAGAAATATTAGAAGAGCAGCCGAGGAAGCTATCAATGTTCTAAACGATGAGAGTATGACTCCGGCAGCTCGTGTAGCTAACTGTGTTAGCATAATCGAGAATATGGCATATGATCCGAATATGCCTATATTTGCTAGGATGTGGGTCTGGAAAGTAGTAAGTATTCTTGAACCAATCAGGGATTAATCACTTTCAATCAATTACAGAGAGAGATAATGATTAAATTATCTCGTTGTTATGAAACTAATTTAGGAGTAATAATAGTTAAGTAATGACTAAAATATCGGTTAATTGATTAAATATAGCTAACTTATATTTTTTAAGCAATTAGTGCGGGGGTTCCCCTAGCCTGGCCAACGGGGGGCGGGTTCAGGCCCCGCTGGCGTAGGCCTTCGTGGGTTCAAATCCCACCCCCCGCATCGTTTATTCTTAATTTTTCGATAATATTATACTAGAGAAAACTCTATTCTAAATAATGGGTAAAGGATAATACTCTTAAGAATTAAATTATAACTCTTTTTTCTCGTAGTTTAACTATATTGAAAAATAGATTTGTTGGTCTAATCTTTAATCACTTCTAATAATGCTACAGCTTTCCATACCCACATTCGAGCAAATAAAGGCATATTAGGATCATAAGCCATATTTTCAATCGCCTGTATAGCTGAAGCAGCCCGTGTCGCAGGTGTAAGACTTTCATCATGTAATAAATTGATGGTTTCTTCAGCTGTCCTCCTAATATTTCGTGGAATCTGCCTGTTATTCGCAATAGTATTTAGGATTTTAACCGCCTCCTCAATTCTCTGCTTTATCTCCTCCTTACTTATTTTTCTAGGCATGATTTCAACCCCCTTCTTTCAACAGATTTTATAGGTGATATCTTCTATAAAATTTTTGAGGGATACTGTGACCCTATCAAAGAAGCTAGCTGACTATATGAAACAAGGCTGGGCAATAACGGATCTGGAATGCCCGGTATGTGGCTCGCCATTACTTAAAAAAGGAACAAAATACTTTTGTGCCAAATGTAATAGAGAAGTCCATGTTGTTGAGGATGAAAAACAAGCCTTAGAGATTATTGAACAGAATCTTATGAACAAGATAAAGAAAAAGATTTTAGATAGGATTAATGAACTTTATCTATCATCCGACTTCAAAAATTCCTCTGATTTGAAACTGCTTAAACAATATTTAGAACTTTTAAAGGAGATTAAGGGATAAACTTCTCGTGAAATACTTTATAAATTTTTACCGCTAATTCTTTTCCAATTCCCTTTACATTCATTAATTCACTTATAGGCGCATTTGCTATATTAGATAGACTTTTAAAGTGAGATAATAGTCTTTCTGCCAGAACATTGTCGATGCCAGGAATCCCGGCTAGAACAAATTTTTGGATATCTTTTATGCCATATGGCTTCTTATCCATACGTAATTTAATCGTTGGCATTTTTCTCTCACTAACTCTTTTATAAATATTTTTTATTAACTCAAATGTTTCATGGTAGTTATTGCTTAAGTAAATAGGTATTTTATAGTCAAATAGTATTGACAATATAG
>CAZHBK010000082.1:0-6431 GCA_964530465.1 uncultured Nitrososphaeria archaeon
CTAGTTTACTTAGGGTTAAGAGCGATATACAATAGAAGAAATAATTACAATAGAGAGGCGAGACAAGCACTCATGAGAATTGCAATGAGAGTAGCCCAGTATAATGGAATAAAATTTAACCCAAGAAAGCCAAACTGGAGGTACTTAAGGCAATTGGCTATTTTGATTTATACAAAGTTAAAGGATTCAAGCTAGGGAATGAGGTAGGCAGGTAGCGAGGTTATTTTCCGGCATCCCCATGGGGTGAGGACCTCCATGAGGTTTCATCATCTGTGTCACCGATACCTGCCTACCTCACCTATTCTCCCCTCCTCCCTCCTATTTCTCCAGCTAAGAATATCTCCAATAAAGGATTTTAACGATTAGATTTTATAATAACTTTAGCATTGACTTAAGTACCTTGTACAGCTACAGTTAAAACATCCTCCATAAATCTGATTTTTTAGACAGGCTATATATGTTCATTAGAGAAATACACTAAGGAAAGAGTATACACTCGCTAAGGTAGTGTCTGCCGGTAAAATCAATTACAATATCGTATATTAAAATCTTTACTCTCTCTCCAGGAATAGTTTATATAATATTATTGCGATCGAAGCTGATGGAGGAAGTAGATCTTCAAATCCTAAATCGACAGGCTCACCGTATTCTAATTCCTTTAACGTAAAGGATGAATCTCCTCCAGAAACAGAGATTACTACTTTTAAACCCTTATCTAACTCCTCTCGTATCTTACTGAAATTAATAGGTCCTTTAGATAGCTTTTTAGGCGTTACCATATAATGTCTATCTGGATTTAATATATCTATGGCATCTTTAAGATCAGGCACAAATAATACTCTCCTATTTAGTAAGAAGGCTCTTTTCTCAATATCAGGAACACCACTCTGTGCGGCAGAACTACTCGCTTTAGAGATTACTAAAAGAGTTACTTGAGGAAATTGAAATACGACGGAGCCTACCTCCATTAACTTAACACCACTGTAGATATCATGTACTATTACTGCCAACATCTCTCTATATAACACCTCCAATCTACTATCATTAACATAAACCTATAGGTATATATAGCTTGATTAATAAGTTGATTAGTATAGAGTTATGAATTTCATTGATTTATTCTCTGGAGCGGGTGGATTTGCAAGAGGATTTGTTGAAGCTGGATTTAAGCCTATACTAGCAATTGATATCAATCCATACTGTGTTTTAACATATACACGTAATTTTAAAGATTGCATAATGTTAAATATTGATATTAGGAGAATACATGCTAAGGATATAATTAATCTAGTCGGATATCCAGATGTAGTAATTGCATCACCTCCTTGCGAAGCATTTACACTTGTAAGTAGGAATATTATGAAGGATCCATTAGATAGACTCTATACTGACCCCCGAGGTAGATTAACGCTAAAAGCAATTGAATTAATTGGAGATTTAAGACCTACTGTATTCATAATTGAAAATGTTCCCGGAATTCTCACTCAGCCAATCCCACGGTATATCGAGGATGAATTTAAGAGGTTTGGATATAGTAAGATATACTTTAATATATTGCACGCAGAAGATTATGGATGCCCAAGTAGGAGAACAAGAGTATTCATATCTAATATTAAGATAAAGCCTGAAAAGATAAAGAAGAAATTTAGAGTATGGGATGTAATTTCAGATTTACCTGATCCTAGATATCCCTCTAATATACCTAATCACGAATATATTAGAATACCACCTAGGTTTGAAAAAAGAGTACATAGGCTAAAATGGGGTGAGGGGTTAAATTTCTTCCTCGGTAGTAATAATAAAGAATATATTCAATTTATTAGGTTGAATCCAAATGATCTAGCACCTACTGTAATGGGAAAGTCAAGATTCATTCATCCATTTGAAGATAGATTACTTAGCGTGAGAGAGCAAGCTCGACTTATGGGATATCCGGATACACATGTATTTTATGGGTATTTAGATGAACAGTATAATCAAGTTGGAGAAGCAGTGCCAATTCCATTAGCTAAAGCCATAGCCAAATATGTGTATAGACTGCTTTAAGCCTGACTACATTCTATCTACCAATGGAATCCCAGCTAAATAAGCCATTAACTCCATAACAATCTTAAATGCTTTAACTAATAAGAGCCTATTCTTCCTACATACCTCATCAGCTTTTAGAACAGGATTCTTCTCGTAGAATTCATTAAAGACGGACGCAATTTTATACATATAATTGGGAATATTCTTAACCTCTAAAGTTTTACACGTCTCTAATATCACTATTGGAGCTGCTATAAGTATTCTCATTAATGCATGATCATAGTTATTAAAAGCTCTTACATTTAATTCATCAACTGATGGAGATATATCTGCTTTTCTTAATATGGATAATGCTCTTGCATATGAATATAAGATATATGCTCCACTTTCTTTAGTTACATCTAATGCCTCATCAACGTCGAAAATAACTTCTTTATCACGATCCATAGATAATAACTTATACTTTAGGCATGCTATTGCAATCTTCTCAGCTATATTCTCAATATCTCCATCAACTTCACCGCCTTTCTTAATTATCTCTATGATCCTCTCTTTCATCAGATCTAGTAGTGGATCAATATTAATATAGAGACCATGCCTTCCAGACATTTTAACAGCTTTAGTATCAGCTTTAATACCTAAGTATTTTTCAGCAGTTTTACTACTTAATTTAACAAGGTTATAATAATAATGTATGTATCTATTCCCTATATCCTCTCCATAAATACTCGATATAACTCTCTTAATCACACTTTGAGGCTTAGTCTGCTCAACACCAATTATATTAATGCATAACTTACATTCAGATAACTCTATTTTATCACCATCAGGCCATGACGTAGTAATTATCTCTCTACCATTATGTTCAGTGAATTTCTTAAATGGCAACGGATATTTCAATAAACCCATTTTCCATAAGGCAAAAATTAGATCTTTTCCAACATATGTATAAGTTCCATCACTTCTTATTAGAACTTCATCTTGCTGGGGATCAAATTCATCACTTTCAGATACTTTAGCAATCCAACATCCAGCATATTTACCATCAGTTACATACTTTACAATTGGTGATTTCTTAGCTATCTCAAAACCCTTCTTATGCATCCCACTCCATACGATATCAGACTCCCATATGAGCATATCGTATTCCGCTCCTAATCTGAAACATGTTGAAAGTTGATCTCTCAATACACGTTCAGCTATTCTCCTAGTAAAGGAGGCTACAACATTATTCCCTTCTTCAATCAATTTCATAACCTTCTTACGCTTTTCAAGAAGATCTTTCGAGGATTCGATCTGCTCATGCGACTTAACATATACTATATCTCCACAATACTGGTCAAATCTACCATCATAAGAATCAGGGTTAAAATCTAAATATAGAAAACCTACAATTAAATCAGCTACTTGAACCCCTGTATCATCTATGTAATTTAGTAATTCAATATCATAACCAACATAGCTTAATAATCTTGATAGTGCAACACCAAGAACTACATTTCTAGCGTGACCTATGTGAAGAGCTTTATTAGGATTTACACTCGTATACTCAATCCTAACTAGACCTTCGCCTAACTTCATCCTAGCGAAATCAATACCCTTAGATATAATCTCATTTAAGTAGTCCCTGTAGAATGAAGATTTATCTAGATATATATTAATATAACCACCACCAGCAATTTTAATATCATGTAGGTATGGAATATTTCTCAAATGCTTTATAATCTCATTAGCAACATCTATCGGTCTTTTACCTAGAACTCTTGCAATCTTAAATGATATTGGCGTTGATAACTCTCCATACTCAATTCTACTAGGCATCTCCAACTGTACTTCAATATCCGTAACCCCTTTATCCTTCATCCACTTACTGATTTTATCCTTAATTATAAATCCTAACTCTGTAATCAACATCAATAATCACTTACGATATAAGAATTAAAAAATAAACGTTCCGTTTGGATAATATCTCTGTAAGAGGTATATTAAGATTCCAGAGAATCTAAGAAATTTAAAAATTAAAAATAGATTATCTCTCATCTATCCTAATCTATAAAAACTTAAAGTGAATTCATATTATATCTTATTCTGGAAAAGCCCCCGTAGCCTAGCCTGGATGGGGCGTCGACTTTAAAAGACGTAAGCCTCCGGGCTTCATTAGAGAGAGCCGAAGGTCCCGGGTTCAAATCCCGGCGGGGGCGTAAATTATACATTTAGAAGACCTAATGCCATATCGTACATTTTATCATAAGGATCTTCCTGTTTAGCTATAGCACTCGCAACTAATATTCCATCAGCACCTAATCTCAAGGCTGCTATTACATCTTCTCTATTTGATACCCCCGCTCCACATAATATCTTTAATCCATACCTCCTACCTATTGAAACTGCTTCGGAGATTACTTCAGGCTTATACTTGGAGACAGATCTACCAGTTCCAATAAGTTCCGGAGGTTCTATAGCATATGCGTATGGCTTTATACATGCATTAATTAATCTCTTAAGTTCATCAATAGAATCAACACATATAATTACTTTAAAATCGGGTATCTTAATTAATCCCTTATATAACTCTATTAATTTATTTAAGTCCACTTTGTTTTCTGAGTGATTTAAGAGACTATATCTAATGCCAAAATCATATAATTTCATTAATGGAATATGACCTGTTGAACCACCATATTCTATGACATCAAATGATTGAGCCATTAGAAAGCTAGTATATTGTTTATAATTTCTCACATAGTAATATAGTTCTAGATGGGGCAATGCGATAAGAATATTAATGTTTAATTTATTTCTTATAACATTAGCTGCTTCGAGAAATTTGAGTATATTATCTCCTGATGCTTGCTTATAATTCTTCAAATTAACGATGAATAATGGAAACTCACGAATCATACCCTTTATCTAAATACATTGTAGAGATATGTAATTTTATATAGTTATATTAACACATTATACCATTTGTGAAGTTAAGTATATACTCAGGTTCCAATGCTGTAAGCATTCTATTGAGGAATTAAGGATTCTTAGATAAAGAAGGGGTAATGATAGTGTATGATCTAATAAATTGATTTAAAGCTTTTATCCTACTTTAACTGCTTTTGCTTTTAATTTCTCTAATACCTGTGGTAATGTAGTATATTCCATCTCTTCAGGCCCTAGTCTATGTGGCATGAAGGGCCCATGCTTCCTAATATAATCTGCTATTCTAGCAGCTTCAATTCTAGCATATTCGAATATCGGATCATCGAATAAATCTACAGGACCTATTAACTTTCCATTGGTTATCTGAAAACCTAAACCTATTACTCTAGGTGGTCCATCAAATCTAGTAACCTTAGAATATCTTAGTGGAACCGGCATTAACGGACCTACATGGCTACCTCTCATCCATCCAGCTACTAAATATGGTGTTGCAAATGGCTCTAGGATCTCACCCATTGCAGGGAACCCGGATTGAGCTCTAACTATTAATACTGGATCATCTTTACCAACATATCTCCCAGCTATAAGTGATAATCTAGTTGTTGAAGCAACTGCTGCTATTTCCCCGTCAATCTTCCTGTGAATACACTTGATAACGTATCTAGATGGTGTACCTATTAAAGCAAGTAGATCGTATATATCTTCTGGTGAGTTAAGCCTATACTCTATATTATCAATTACATCAAGTACAGTAAATGTAAAACCATCGTGAAGTCTAGGGTCGATGACTAGCCCAGAAGTATTAAATGGATCTGCAAAAATCTTATATAGATATATATTCCATGCTCCAGGTTCTGTCTTATCAGCCATGAATATAGCTATTGGATCACTCTTCCTCTCGGTAAACTCCATTTCTGCAACTCCAGGACCCATACCTCTTATATTACCTGAAAATGCATCCTTGAGTAGATCTTGACCAGCAGCATATAATTTCATAGGCTTAGAGACCTTCTCAGTAGCTTCCTTAAATATCTCCCATGCCATCCTATGTATCTCCTCATTATCTACTCCCTTAAAGTGCGTAAAGATAAGCTGTAAATCATCACCAGCATTAGTGACATAGAAACTATTTATGAGGCCTGTTTCAACATATTCGCTTAATTTACTCTTAGCGAATTCAATTAACTCTTTTGGAACAATGACATGCCCAGCCAAACTACCAATATCAGCTTTTATAACAGAAATAGTAGTCTTCATATAAACCCCCCTATAAGATTATTTAGGTAGAGAACTAAGGTAAAACTTAACACATATACATATACCATAAAATAGAGTATATAACACTCAAATAATACTCAGATAGATGAAGACATACAGTTAAAAATCTAGAAGGGAAATCTATATAAAACCTAAGGAGAATATAGTGCTCCGGCCGGGATTTGAACCCGGGATCTCCGGCTTTCTTAGCCCGG
>CAZHBK010000083.1:0-6333 GCA_964530465.1 uncultured Nitrososphaeria archaeon
AATTTGAAGCATTTATATTAATATATCGGGATGGATTAACCCAAGAGGAGGCAGCTAGAAGGATGGGAGTCTCTAGAGGTACATTATGGAGGAGTCTAGAGAGTGCCAGGAGGAAAATAGCGGAAATGCTAGCAACTAGAAGGCCATTAGTGATAAGGTAGCTTAACTTTAAGAGTATAAGTTATGAGTAATAAGAAGTTAGAAAAAGAGAAGTAGTAGGAATTCTTAAAGGTTCTTACATCTTTACATTATCTTCTTAAGGTTTCTAATAATCTCTTCCGTATACTCCTTATTTGAAACTGGCTGTATATCTGCGATGCCAGCCTGCTTTAACGTTCTGCACATATCATATGTTAATTTCTTCTTCTCCTCTAATGTCATGAATATTGCTTTCTCAATTAACTCAGCTTTCTCAGTAAGCCCCATATACCTAAGCATTAACGTACCAGTTAGCATTTGCGCTGTTGGATTAACTTTCCATTGACCTGCATATTTAGGAGCTGAGCCATGTACTGGTTCGAATATAGCATGCTTATCACCTATGTTACTACTTGGTGCTACTCCAAGACCTCCAATTAATCCAGACGCTAGATCACTCAATATATCACCCATTAAGTTAGTTGTGACTAATATATCATACTCCCATGGTTTTAATACTAACTGCATAGCCATATTATCTACGATTCTATCTTCAGCAGTTATATCTGGATAATTCTTAGCGATCTTGTAGAATACATCCAGCCACAATCCTCCAGTAGTCTTCATGATGTTAGCCTTATGAACTGCGGTAACCTTCTTTCTACCATACTTCCTAGCGTATTCGAATGCAAATTTAATAACTCTCTCACTAGCCTTTCTAGTAATAACATTAACCGTCTCAGCTGCATCAGCAGTTTCTTTATCACTACCACTAGGTATGAAGTGCTCAACCCCCGCATATAATCCCTCTGTAGCCTCTCTAATTATAACAATATCTACATTCTTATACCTTGGAACATCAGCATATAACCATGAGACTGGAAGTGATTTAGCGGGTCTAACTACAGCATATGTATCTAATGCAATTCTAAGTCTAACATTAACACTCCTATATCCACCAGCTACAGGAGTAGTAATAGGGCCTTTGAATACGATACGATACTGTTTAATCTCCTTAAGGAGTTCTTCAGGTAGTGGATCTCCATACTGCTTGATAGCGGGTTCGCCTAATTCAATCACCTTCCATTCAATAGGAACATCTGCTGCTTCAAATAATTTAACCGTTAATGAAGTTACTTCAGGACCTATTCCATCGCCAGGTATTAAAACCACTTTCTCAATAGCCATACCATCAACCCCCAGAGTAGTGATATACAATTCTAGTCTTAACCAGACTAAATATTTAAATCATTAAAAAACTGTTTAAATCATTAACTTAATAAATTATCGACTTTACTAATTTAGAGAGTATATTTGATTTAATAGTATATTACACCATCCTTCTTAAGAACTTCTATTTCACTATCTGAGTATCCGATCATCTTAAGAATTGACACTGTATGCTGACCTAATTTTGGAGGGGGATTACGCACTTTAGGTTTAAAGTCGCTAAATTTTATCGGTAAGTTTATATATGGGATATTGGCATTCCTACTATTATCATAGATATATCCAACCATCTCTCTAGCTTTAGTCTGAGGACTGTTTAAAGCCTCACTAACCTTATTAACTGGTGATGCAGGAACTCCATATCTATCAAATATCTTAAGCCATTCATCTCTAGTCTTAGTGGATATTATCTCCTTAAGTATTGGAATTAAGATATCTCTATTCCTAACTCTATCCGCATTTGTTTTAAATCTAGGATCATCAGCTAACTCTGGTCTGCCGATGGCTTCTGTGAATCTTCTCCATATAGCCTCACTACCGACAGTAATTACAATCCATTCGTCTTTAGCCTTAAATGCTTGATATGGAACAATTTGAGGATGAGCACTACCCATTCTAACTGGATCTCTACCAGTAGCAAAATAGTAGAATGCTTGATGGGTAAGCCATGATATTTGAACATCAAACATTGAAATATCTATATAACCCCCTCTGCCATCCCTCTCCCTAGTGTAGAGCTTCGTTAATATTGCTATAACTGCATACATTGCTGCTCCAATATCCGCTATTGGAACTCCAAACTTAACAGGCTCTCCACCGGGCTCACCAGTAATACTCATAATACCCCCAGCAGCTAGTACACTTAAATCAAAACTAGGTTTATCTCTATATGGACCTGTCTGACCATATCCCGAGATACTACAGTATATTAATTTCGGGTTTAAATCTTTAACAGATTCATAATCTAATTTATATTTTGTTAGGACACCAGGTCTGAAATTCTCAATCAATACATCTGATACTTTAATCAACTTGTATATAATCTCACGACCTCTCTCATCTTTAAAATTAACAGCTAAACTCTTCTTATTCTTATTAATACTTAGGAAATATGCTGATTCACTAGCTATCTCAGGAGGCTTCCAACCACGCGTAACATCACCTCCCTCCGGATGCTCAATCTTAATAACTTCAGCGCCTAAATCGGCAAGTATCATCGTAGCGTAGGGGCCGGCCATAGCTCTCGTTAAATCAATTACTCTAATTCCCTCTAAAGGAGAACTCATAATTGGAAACACCAAATAGCTTTAGGATATTTAGAATGTTAATTAGAATTGATTAATATTAGAGTTATACTGTTTAAAATATTACTTTTTACATATTTCAAGAAGATATATCTCTTCACCTGGAAACGATAATCCGTCTATAAATCTAACGTTTAATTTCATATTATCGCATATTTGAAGTAGTTTATTTATATCTGTATATGATGATATAATTAGATATAGCGTATATAATTTAAATTTATCTAGTGAATATAGAAGCCCTATGATTACATCTAGGCCATTATAACCCCCAGCCCAGTTTAAATCACCATCTTCTAAAGGTACTGGTAGATATGGTGGATTTGAAGCAACAAAGATATTATTAATGTCGTCTCTGATGGCATCCAAGAAACTACTGGTGCATATGACGTCTATATAGGCATCTAGATTGTTAAGCCTTGCATTATATACTGTATTGATGCATGCTTCAAATTTTATATCTATAGCGACTACGTAGTAATTCATACTTGCAATTACTATACTTTGAACCCCGGATCCAGATCCAAAGTCTACCATTAGATCGTAATCATTGTATCTTCGGCATTTTAGACTTGTAGACAAGAGTATCGAGTCTTCAGATGGTCTATAAACGCCCTTAAACACGCATATCCTAAAGCCTAAATAGCTTGTTTGATTACATGTCATTCCTCTAGCTTACTAAAATTGAATTACTTTAGATAACTCACTAATGATTTCATCTTCGATCCTCTTCGACTCTACTAACTGATATTCAGCAAATCCATCTTTCTTATCCTTAAGATGGCTTTTTACAAGCTCAACTGCCTTTAATGTAGGATGTGTGGATACCATTATATATGCTCTTACTAAATTAGCTATCGTTGCCTCCTGAAATATAAATATCGAGTCTTTAGTCTCAATTAAAACCCTAATATGTTTATGTCTTGGAGGTATAAATGCTATAACTCTATCAATATCCTCATTCCTAAATACTACAATGTTCTTACTCATTACAGCTTAAATATATTTTGAAATTACATTTTAATTCTTCTGGTGTGATTGATATGAGGATTGCGATTACCTCAAAGAGTGCTTTAGTAATTGTAGATGTTCAGAAAGACTTTCTACCAGGTGGTGCACTGCCAGTTCCAGATGGAGATCTAATCATTGAACCATTAAATAGGTATATTAACTTATTTAAAACTAGAAATAGACCTATAATTGCTACTCGTGATTGGCATCCTAAAGATCATATTAGTTTTAGATCAAGGGGAGGACCGTGGCCTCCGCACTGTGTTCAAAATACTCGAGGTGCTGAATTCGCAGATGATTTAAAACTACCAGAAGACGTTATAATCATTGATAAAGCATTTATGAAGGATAGAGACGCATATTCTGGATTTCAGGAGACGATATTAGATCTAGAGCTTAGAAGGAGAGGTATTAAGAGGATATTCGTAGGTGGTTTAGCTACTGAATACTGCGTTAGAGCAACAGTATTAGATGGATTAACATTAGGCTATGAAGTAATATTGCTGCTAGATGCTATTAAAGGGATTAACTTACAGCCTGGAGATAGTGAAAAGGCTATAAGGGAGATGCTTGAATCTGGAGCTATTGGGATAACAATAGAAGATATAGTTAAATAACTTAACCCTAATTTTAGTAATGATGTAAGTAGAATATAATCTCATGACTATCCCTAAGACTGTATTCCGTTAATTAAACCATGGAGTCAGGTAGAATTGATTTTAAAGAGATCGAATTAAAGTATAGATTTGACTTAGGGCCATACGTTACATTTGTACCTAATAAGTCGGAACCGGTATACAACTGGTTTTACTTCAAAGAAGGTTATTCAAGGCGGTTCGTACTTACAATGCTAGATCATTTTCGATTAAATTCTTCAAATTGGGTTTTAGATCCATTCTTAGGAGTTGGAACTACATTACTCGGATGTAAAGAAAGAGGGATTAATGGTGTTGGTATTGAAGTAAATCCATTATTTCTATTTGTAGCGAATGCAAAGTTAATAGATTACGATATTGATAGCCTTAAGAAATGGAGTACATGGCTTTTTAATCAGAAGTTTAAGAGACCAGATATATCTAATTTACCTTCAATCATAAAGAGAGCATTCAATAGATATAATCTTGAGGATATAGTTTTCTTCAAGAATAAGATTAATGAGATTGATGATGATAATGCACGATCATTCCTGTTATTAGCGTTAATAAATGCTGCATCGAAGGTAACATATGCGTATAAGGATGGTGCTGTAATTAAATTCATAAAGAAAGACGTACCTCCATTCAGACCATTCTATAAGAGAATTGTAAGGAAGATGATACGAGATCTTAAGACTATCTCTTTTAAAAAGTGTACTATAAAAACCATCTTGGGAGATGCTAGAATTATGGATGATGTCGATGATTCATCTATTGATGCTATTATAACATCTCCACCTTATCTAAATAAGATAGAATACACTAAAGTATACGAGATTGAAATGAAGTTATTCTTAGGTGAGACTGTAGTAAATCCAATTAGAAGCTATATCGGTTTAATACCTAGAAAACCACCACTAGATCTACCGGATTTTTTAGATGAATTAAATTTGCCTCCTGCCGCTCAATTATATTTCTCAGATATGTGGATAGTCCTTAAGCAGATGTATAGAGTGTTAAGAGATGGTGGTAAGATAGCGATGGTAGTTGCAGAAGGCATATTTCCCGATAGGATTGTTGAATCAGATTTAATACTTGCGAGAATGGGAGTAGAATTAGGTTTTAGAAATCCCGAGATTTGGATTGTTAATAAGAGAGTGGCTACACGTGATAGAACTATAAAAATTGGTGTAGCGAGAGAGAGTATCGTCTTTCTGGCTAAGTAAATTTTAGTGTTCAGGTTCTAATATAACCAATTGTACATCGATATCTTTCATCAATTCTCTAAATCTGTCTGCTTCCCTTCTACCAGCTACTATAGCGCCATAATGCATTGGAATGACTATCTTAGGCATAATCATCTTAACTGCTTCAACTGCTTCCTCAGGAGTCATAACGTATGTTCCACTGATTGGTAGGAACGCAATATCAATATTCATATCACGTAGCTTCTTCATCTCAGGTATGTTATCAGTGTCACCTGCATGGTATAATTTAACTCCAGCTACCTCAAACACAAAACCGAGTTTATTATCCTCCTTAGGGTGGAATGGAATCCCCGGAGCTCTAAACTTGTTCACATTATAAGCTGGAATTCCAACTACTCTTATATCATACTCCTTAACGATATATTCCTCCCATGGTTTAATAAGCTTATAGTACCTGCCCTTAAAAAATCCAAGTTTATTTTCAAGCTCGAGAGGTCCAATTAGTATTGATTCCGTCTTCATGATCTTCTTAATGTCATTAGGACTGAAGTGATCGAAGTGATCATGAGATACTAGTATTAAATCGGCTGGTTCGCCCTTAGGTATACCGTATGGATCAGTATAAATGGTTAATTTATTCGTTTTAATTAGAAAGCAGTCATGGTATATCCATTTAATCTTAAGCCCTAGATATTCAAACTCTTTCATTCACCATCATAATTAATAATAATAGTACTCCTATAAATTTGAGAGGAAAGTTCTTTGAAAATAGGCTTAAATATAACGATGTTATATTATACTTTGATG
>CAZHBK010000084.1:0-957 GCA_964530465.1 uncultured Nitrososphaeria archaeon
ATCCAGATGATTACGTTCTAGAGATTGGATGTGGGACTGGGGTTACGACTGAGATAATAGCTAAGTTATCTGCTAAAGTATACGCTATCGATAAGAGCTATCCAGAAATTAGAAGGGCTGAAGAGAGGTTATCTAAATATAAGAATATCTATTTAGAATGCATAGATGCATTTGACATAAGGAGGATATTAGAGAGAGTAAGGGAGTACTTCGGCGGAAGACTTGATGTAATACTAATAGATATTGGTGGTGTCGCGGATCCAGCTAAAGTAGTCGATTTAATATGGAAATATCTACATGTATTTAACCCAAGGATAATACTAGTTAAGAATAGACTACTTAAAAAGCTTATAGAGTATTGTCAGAAGGATTAATAGTGTTGAGTATTAATTCTATTCTCTTACTTTTAATGATATATCTATACTATTAAACGCGATAATACTTATCTCACAAGATATCTATATCGTTATTATATGTGCTGTGGTGTTATTGAAGATGCCTATGATATAGCTGATTGGGGAGATAACCCATACACCCCTAGGGGAAGGGAGATATTTACTAATGCTATTAGAGAGTTTAAGAAGTTAATTAGGCATCCATGGTTTAGAGATGTATTAAGGTAGGATTTACTAATCTTGGATGTTGGAGCTGGCTGGGGATTGGTGGTATTGCATTAGTTAAGGCATTAGATGAGTATGGTATTAGATCTAAACTCACGATGATTGATATTCGTGAGAATATTATTGAGAATGCTTTGAAATTCGCTATTGAGAATGGGGTTAATGCAGATGTCTACGTTATGAATGCATTAGATATATATAAGCTAGGTAGATACAATATAGTACTAATGTATGGATGTCCACTAGCTCATTTTAACGAGTGAGATTTAATGAGACTTTTTGCAGCAGCATCAAGTATTACATGTAATAATGGAATTGTAGTTATAGAGGAATTCGA
>CAZHBK010000084.1:967-6326 GCA_964530465.1 uncultured Nitrososphaeria archaeon
TCACTATAGATATGACTTGATTACAGGCTCCTACTACAGATTATTTGTGAGGTTAAGGGATTTTAAAATGCATTAATACCCCTTAACCTTCAGGAGTATAGCGCATATAGCATCTGTTTTATGGTTATTTTTAAGAGATGTAGATATTGCTAGAGTAAGTGAAAGAAGGTATTTCATACTAGGTAGAAAACCTAGGAGGAGGATATCAGTATATGAGTTGAGTCAAGATCCTACGATAGTGCGTAGAAGTACTATCTGGCAGGGCTAAATAATTATCAATCCTTGAATTTCTTAATTTTTATGAGTATGAATCTATTGTCTGTATGGGTTAAAGATCCAAGACTTAAATCTTCTAATTTAATAATCATATCTAAATGCCTCTTAAACCTAAATAAGGAGTTAGTTGATGAGCTATCTAAAAAGGGAATATTATTAACAGTATGTCCTGAGGAGGAAATGGCAGATTATACTACTAAGATTGCAACGATAATTAAATGTTCTAAGCCGGAGAGTATAACGATTGTTACTAATGAGGGTAGTCCACACTGCTACTTAGTACATGCGTACGCTAATCAAGCGGTATTTATAACTGGTTCTAACATCCCTATCAGGCATTATGTAGTTGTTGGAGGTGGTAAAGTATATGAGGTATTATCAGACTCTATTAGAATCGCTAGATACCTACATCTCGTTGATAAATTGGTTAGAAGACATCCAGATATACTAGCCGAGCTAGAGAAATATAGTATTGAGTATAAGATGGCTAATAAATTGGATAAATAGGTGTAGGTAGTGGGATCTTATAATCTCCAGATTATATCTGATATCTTACTGAGCTTAATGCAAGTACTAATTCTAGCATTTTATTAAACAATCCGGTCTGTGTAACTCTACCGATAATCTTACCGCCTTCAATAACATATAACCTCCTAACTTCCTTCTCCGTCATTAAAGACCATGCTTCACCTAGTGTAGCATCCGGCGCTATTGTTATAAGTGGGCTCGACATAATCTCTCTGCATGTTGTTGCATCCAAGCTTCTACCTTTCCCAATACATCTCCTCAATATATCTCTCTCGGTAATAACACCTACCGGAAGTCCTTTATCAGTTATAACGACACTCCATACACCTTTCTCAAGCATCGTCTCTAGAGCTTTTCTAACGGGTTCGTCAGCCTCAACAGTATAAACATCAGTATCCATAACATCACGCACAGTTAGTGTGACTGGCATTAGGATTCACCAATAAATATGATTGATGTATTGTCTTATATACCTAGTATATATATTCTAGTCAATAATCGAATCCTATTCTACTTAAAATTGATTAGCTTATGAGTAGATATATGTATTTAATGAGATATCTAACATTCCATATCGTTGCATTCATAGTATTCATAAGCTTTCTAATATCGATACTATGGACTAAGGGTATTATCAGAGAAGTCATGCTATTTAGAGCTGGTAGGATTAGGATTAGACTTAGGAATTTAATAGATGCATTTATGTTCTTCCCTAGATTAATAATACCACTTCCATTCATAGATCAAATTAGATTTCCGACAAATCCATATACATATCTAATTGGAATAATTTTAACATTCATAGGCTTTTACTTTATGATTGCAGGTGTATCTAAGATATATGGTAAGCTATTATATGATAAGCCGATTGAGTTAGTTACTGATGGTGTGTATGGTATTGTGAGGCATCCAATATACTTCGGTGATAGTATATGGCCTGTAGGATTATCTATTATCTTCGGGGCATTCTGTTCACTACTATTAACTCCAATATGGATTATAGCCTACCTCTATACTATTGAGAAGGAGGAGGAATTCCTAATTAAAATCTATAGAGATGAGTATTTAAAATATAGAAAGAAAGTTAAGAAATTCATCCCATTTATATATTAGAGTTCTTGTTTAGCTCCTTTCTCCTTAAGCATATTTATTAATTGAACTAATCTCCTAACGGTATGCTCATGTAGCTCTCTACCCTTATCTATTGATGCTGCCCTGGGATTTCCACTACCACCACCAGTTATATCTTTCCTACTATAGTTTACTTCAGGGCTACTTGGAATATATAATATTGTATCTTTAGTTGATCTTGGATCAGGATCATATAACTCCTCAGTAGATATGTATTTTTCGAATGCCTTACTCATATCGACTAACTCTGGATATATGTATAGTATATGTGATGTTTCAGCTTCATCAGCGTGTCCAAGCTTTCCAAACTCTAACCTACTATATGCTTCTCTAGCTAAATACGCTATATCTACTGGTATTACAACTGCACCAGTTTCCTCCCTAGCTTTAACAGCTGCTAGTTGGATCCATGGATTATTTGTAATTCTATGACCATTAAGAAGTATGAATATTCTAAAGCCATTCCTACTAAGAGACTTACATATATCAACTACTAACTCAATTAAAACCTCAGGTCTAATAGTTATAGTCCCTGGAAATAACGAATGCTGAATACTCCACCCCATCCATACCGGAGGTGTAACTAGAGAATCGGTTTCTCTGGCAGCATCTAAAGCTACTTTAAAAGCACAGAATGTATCAGTACCCATTGGGAGATGCCAGGCATGTGCCTCTAAACTACCGATTGGGATAATAACAATGGTATTCTTCCTAGCATATTCTTCAGCATCCCTCCATGTAATACTCCATAAGATATGTCTATCAGTATAATCAATCCCCATATTGAATACACCTAAGTATAGTTAGAATTGTTAGAGTTAATTTAGTAATTATACTTATCCTTAATGGAGTGATACATATGAGTATTGAATTAGTTGTTTTAAGAGGCGATGGAATAGCATCTGAGATATTAAATGAAGCACTGAAAATATTGAATTTCATTAGTGAGGTTGGATTAGCTAAGGTGGAGTACAGAATATATGATGTAGGTGCTGGATACTATCTTAAGACTGGTAAGGTGATTAGTGATGAAGCAGTTGAAGATATAAAGAGAACTAGATTAGTATTGAAGACTCCTACAGGTCTTCCAGATGTTAGATATGAGGATGGTACTGAGGTTGGAATGATATCGAGTTATCTAATAAGACCTATGCTAAGATTATATGCAAATATTAGACCTATTAAACTTTTTCCAAACATACCCAAGCTATTATATAACATTAATAATATTGATTATATTATTGTTAGGGAGAATTTAGAAGGTATACTAGCTACTAGAGGTAGGGGTATTGTATTATGGGATGAGGTCGCTATAGATAATATAGTTATAACTAGGTTTGAATCATATAGAGTATTTAAATTAGCATTTGAGCTAGCTAGAGAGAGTAGTGGTACTCCATCTGAGAGGGTTAGAAAGGTAACTATAGTTGATAAAAGTAATGTGTTGAAGAGTTTTGCATTCTTTAGAAGGATTTTTAATGAAGTTGCAAAAGACTATCCAGATATTAAGACGGAATATTTATATAGTGATTCGGCGGTAGTCAAACTTCTGAAGGAGCCAGATGATCTTAATATAATTGTTACTGAGAATTTCATAGGTGATTATCTATCTAATCTAGGTGCTACTACAGTTGGAGGTCTTGGGATGGTACCTAGTACTAATATAGGTAGTGATGCAGCAATGTTCGAGCCGATACATGGTAGTGCTCCAGATATAGCTGGTATGAATATTGCAAATCCAATAGCATTAATCTTATGTCTCGCACTACTATTTAAGTGGGTTGGTAGAAAAGAATTACATGATTTAATTTATAAAGCTGTTGAATATACGCTTAATGAAGGATTTAAAACACCTGATATAGGAGGCTTTAATAAAACCTATGAGGTTGGGGATAGGATACTATCCAATTTAGATAGGATTTTGGAGAAAAAGTAGGAGGGAATCGTTTATTATTTAAATTTTATAGATTTTAGAGTGGTGGTACTTCAGAGTAGATCGTACGTGGATCTATACCTCTAGATTTATTATACGCCCAGTATCCAACGAATATCACCAAGCCTATACCCCACCATGCTGCATATGTTGCTGCTGTTAGTGGATCCATCGTCATTACTCCATACCAGAAGATATAACCCCACCATGTAAATGTTATAATACCTAATATCGTTAATACTGGTACAGGTCCTATCATCCATCTAAGGCCTTTCTCCCATATATCAGGTCTCTTATACGGTAGTATTGCTGCTGTCAATCCATCAATCCAATATCTGAATAATGCGAATACAGTTGTACCTACTAATGCAATAAACCAGCTACATGCATTAGCGAATACGCCTATAACGCCTACAATCCACGTAATTAATATTGCCCAGTGTGGACTGTGGAATCTATCATTTACAGCTGCTAGGAATTCTGGGAAGAATCTATCAAATGCCCATGCGAATATCTGCCTGCTTGTAACCATTAGGAATGCAGGTATATCATTCATTAACCAGAATGCACCAGTAACTGCAATTATAACCATTATAGCTGTATTCGGATATGCTAGTATTGCAGCCCAGAATGGCAATATCGGTGTTGGCGGTGTCTTAGTAGTTAATCCTAGTGCTGAAGCTAATTTCTCTGGTGCATGTTCAAATGCATATACATATGCTGAGATTGTATCGCCGAATGCACCCCATACACCAGCTGATAAAGCCCAGTAATAGAATACAATGAATATTGGACCAAATATCATAGCAATCTTATAACTCTTAGACGGTTCTTTAACCTCACTACCGAAGAATGTAGGGCATGTAAATCCAATATATGCCCATGTAGCTGGAATTGTGTATAGCATAGTATTTTTCCAGCTTGATCCAAATGCATATTTAGCCTTATCATATCCAGCTTTTAGAGCTACATCCCATACTCTATCCCAAGTACCACTGCCAAATATAGCTTCAAACTGTGCTTTAGCTAATCCAGGCGTTAAAGCACCCCACGCTAAATATCCGATAGTTATAAATCCAGTTATCAACGGTATTATAACGATTATATTCATCGTGTATGCTAATGCTCTAGTACCGAAGAATGCTATTAGACAGAATATAGTAACTAAAATACATCCAACAATAACCTGACCCCAGAATGTCTGCATCCACGTACCTAAGGCCATTATGCCTTTATCATGAGTCATAACACCATATATCCAGAGGCTCATACCCCAGAATATACTATCGAACGCACCTATGATACCGAAGCTGATAGCTTCAGTAAACCAAAATGACCAAGAGGCTATAAACCCAATAAGTGGATCTAAAGCCCTAGTAATATATATGTAGTCTCCACCAGCTCTAGGCATCATAATAGCCATCAGGGCAAGTGATATTGATAGTAAGACTGTTGGAATACCAGCTATAAGGAATGCAGCAGGTATATTAG
>CAZHBK010000085.1:0-6189 GCA_964530465.1 uncultured Nitrososphaeria archaeon
GTTAGTAAGTGGGGCTTCGGTCTTTCACTAGGTGATGCATTTATAATCTCATTAATAGGGTCTATAATAGGAAGCTTCCTACTCGCATTAGTCGGATATGTTGGTTCTAGAGAGAGTATTCCATCTATGGTATCGCTCAGGCCATCATTTGGCTTGTTAGGCTCGTATATCCCAACGATATTAATATAATACAGCTTATTGGATGGACTGCATTCGAGTTTATGATTATGGGTGATGCAGCAGCATCAATAGTTAGAATGCCATGGACTAAACCAATATGGGTGATCATACTAGGACTTTGGTGTTTTATAATGGCTGTATGGGGGCCTGCAACAGTTGTAAGACAGTGGCTTGAGAAGTTTGCAATATGGCTAGTCTACCTATCTACTATATGGATTACGATACAGGCATTTACGATCGGACATTTAAATTTAGATATTTCATTTAATCCGGGTAATTTATCAGCGTATCTACTTGCATTAGATTTAGTTATTGCAATGCCTATTTCATGGGCTCCACTAGTATCAGATTATAATAGATTTGCATGTAGTGAATCTAGAGGTTTCCTAGGGACTCTAATAGGTTATACTATTGCTAATACATGGTTTTATACCTTAGGAGCTGCATTATACCTTGTATATCCTAATATGTCCGTAGTAGCAAGTATATCATGTTTGTTTTTTGGAAATCTAGCATTATTACTTATCTTGGTTGATGAGACTGATAATGCATTCGCTGATATATACTCTACTGCAGTTTCAGTTCAGAATATAAATCCTAGGGTTAGACAGTGGATTACATCACTAATAACTACTATAATAGGTATGATACTAGCTATAATCATTCCATTAGAGCAGTATGAAAACTTCCTCCTTCTAATAGGTGCGAGCTTCATACCGGCATCATCAATTATAATTGCAGATTACTTCTTAGTACGTAAGAGCTATAATGATGAGATCTTATATAGTAAGCCATATCGAGTAAATTATGCAGGAGTTATATCATGGATTCTAGGCTTCACAATATACTATTTATTAGCATATAGATACCCTTATTTTGGGGCTTCAATTCCAACTGTAGTATTCACAATCTTAATTTACTATATGCTCTATAATGCCTTTAAGAGGTGATGTAATGTTATATGGTATTCCATGTAGGGGTAGGATACCAACAGCATTAACAATAGCTGGTAGTGATTCAGGTGGTGGTGCTGGTATTGAAGCTGATCTGAAGACTTTCGCTGCATTAGGAGTTCATGGATTAGTAGCATTAACATCAATTACCGCTCAGAATACATACTCTGTGACTAAAGTCCAGGATGTGGATTTAGATGTTATTGAGGCTCAGATTAGAGCTGTTGCTGAGGATTTAGGTATTGATGCTGCTAAGACAGGTATGCTACATACTAGCGAGATTATATCAAGAGTTGCAAAAGTACTAAACGAATATTCTTTTCCACTAGTTATAGATCCCGTTATGATCGCTAAGAGTGGTGCTGAATTGTTAAAGCCTGAGGCGGTAGATACGCTGAAGAGTAAACTATTACCTAGGGCTTATGTTGTAACACCTAATATACCTGAGGCTGAAAAACTATCTAATCTGAAGATTAAATCGCTAGATGATGCTATTAAAGCTGCTGAGGAGATATCCAGATATGGTGTTGAAGCAGTAGTAGTTAAGGGGGGACATTTAGAAGCTGAATATGCTATAGACGTATTATATTATAAGGGGCGTGTGTGGAAGTTTAAAGCAGTTAAATATAATGTAACTACAACCCATGGAACTGGATGTTCATTCTCAGCAGCTATAGCAGCTGGTTTAGCTAAAGGATTCGATCTAGTTAAAGCTGTTGAGACTGCTAAGAAGCTGGTTGAAGATGCAATTAGATTCGGCTTAAATATAGGTCGAGGAGCCGGTCCAGTAAATCCACTAGCCGGTCTATATAGGGATGCATCTAAATATAGAATTCTAATAGAATTAGAGGAATTTCTAGATAGGATTTCAAAGCTTGAAGGTATTGAGAGATTAATACCTGAGGTTGGAATGAATATAGCGTATGTAGCAGACTACCCTAGGGATAAAAATGATATAGCTGCAGTTCCAGGTAGGATTAGAAGACTACCTACAGGTGGGATAGCATATCTACCACCTAGATTTGGTGTAAGTGATCACTTAAGCAGATACCTACTTAAGATTAGAGAGTATGATCCATTAATTAAAACAGCTATTAATATTAGGTTTGATGAGAGGATTTTAGATATATTGAAGGGTTTAAACCTAAAGATATCCTTTTATGATAGGCGTGAGGAGCCTGAGGAGATTAAACGTGTTGAGGGAGCTACAGTTCAATGGGGTGTTGAATATGCTATTAGAAAGGCTGGAGGTATAGTTCCAGACGTTATATATCATAGAGGTGATATTGGTAAAGAACCTATGATAGTAATCTTTGGAGATAATTTAGATAGATTATATGAGGTGATTAAGAGGATATTATTAGATTTGAAAGGGTAGGCTTGAATGTACGATAAAGAATATTATAGAAGGCTTGTATGGAGGAGGATGGAAGAAGAGAACATAGCTTTATTTCCAAGACCTGTATACGGTCGTATACCGAATTTCATAGGTTCTGATAAAGCAGCTAGATTAGCAGTTAAATTAAATGAATACCTCAATGCTAATGTAATTAAAGCAAATCCAGATTCACCTCAGAAACCACTTAGAGAGCTAATACTTAGAGACGGGAAGATATTAATCATGGCTACTCCTAGAATTAAAAAGGGATTTATTATATTAGATCCTAGGAAGATACCGAGTTATAAAATACCATATGCATCTACTATAAGAGGGGCTTTCAAATATGGAAGGATATTAAATATTAATGAAATACCACATATAGATCTAATTGTTGAAGGATCTGTAGCAGTATCTATTAGAGGTGAGAGGATAGGTAAAGGTGAGGGTTATGGAGAGTTAGAGTATGCGATATTACGTGAGTTAGATTTAATCGATGAAGACATATCTATAATAACAACAGTACATGAGATACAGATATTTGATAGATTACCACAAGATATATTTGACGTAAGTATAGACTATATAATAACACCTAGTAAAGTGATAAAATGTCAAGGACCTAGGAGGAGGCCTAAGGGAATCTACTGGGATATGCTACCAAATAAGAGAATAGAGGAGATACCGATATTGAAGCAGCTGAAGCTTTTAAAACTAAGATAGCAGGTATATTCGCATTGATAAAATGATGAGGGGGGATGCATTAATACTATATTAACGTTAAAACTCCTCTTCCTCTTCTTCCTCCCATTCTTCCCACTCTTCTTCCTCACCCTCCCATTCTTCCTCCTCTCCCTCTTCCCACTCCTCCCATTCCTCTTCCTCTTCTTCCTCCTCCCACTCCTCCTCAAAGATCATAGCATGCATCACCTCCTCGAAGTTTTACATCTAATTAAGGCGAGTGCATCTATATAAAGTTTATTTAGCCAATAGAATATACATACTTAAACCATATCCTTAAAAAACAATTAGAGTTTTATATGTGTCACTTCCAATTGACTAATAATTATTTTTAGATATATTTATCAATCTGAGGATATGAGTGATCATTAATTAAATGAGATGTCCATTACATTAGGCATAGAGGTTGATAGACTATTTTAAATATCTTATATACGTTATATTATTCTCGAGGGGGGTGCAACGAGCTTGTCCCGTAGAGAGGAGTGGGAAGTATTCTCGATGGAGGAAGTTAGCGAGAGAGCACCTAAATTATTTGGTATTCCATCTGGTGTCGAAGGTTTAGATAATTTATTCTTTAAAATTGAATATGAGGATGGTAAGCCTGTTAAAAAACCATTAGGTGGGTATCCATATCTATGTGTTATGAATATTACAGGTGTTGCTGATACTGGTAAGAGTTTAATGGTTGAGCAGTTTGCCGTTAGACAGGCTCATGATGGATATAATACTGTATTTGTAACTGTTGAGACACCTAAGGAGTTTCTTGTTCAATCACTACAATATAGAGCTAGGGCTATGGGTTTAGACATTGACAAAGTTCAAAGACATTTATTCATTATAGATGCTGCCTCCAACATTAAATTGAGGGAGGATGTAGATGCATTATTAGATACATTAGCATATGCAATTAGAGAGTTTAATATTAAGAGTGTTGTAATAGATAGTATAACTGGCCTATTTGAAGCTAAGGAGGCTTTAGCAAGACTTGTAGTAAGAAAGGTATATAACTTCCTTAAGAAGTGGAGGCAGACAGCATTACTTGTCTCCCAGAAGAGGAGTAGTAGTGAGGAGATGAGCGCTGAAGCAGCTGGTGGATATGGAGTAGCTCATATCGTAGATGGGACTATCGTATTATATAAGAAGTTGATTATGACGAAGTATGATTCTGCATTATATGGAATGCCTATAGGATCTGTAGTTAGATTATTTAGGATAGATGGATGTAGAATGGTGGGGCATGATACAAGAACGTATCTGATGGAGATTACTGAAACAGGCTTGGTCAGGCTCGTTGCACCCCTCTCAGAAATTATTGGGAAAAAGGCGTGAGCAATTAAGATAATAACAGAGACATTAATTGCCATTACTCCCCTTATAATCCTTAAAGAGGATTTTGGAAAATATGTTTGAATCTTATCCTAAGGGATTCCGTGATATATTTAATAAATGGATTGAGCTATCTAAATTTAAAGCTGATACACTTAGGCATGTATTTCCCAATAAGATATACCTCCTTGATGCTGAATTAGATCGTAGGCTTATAGATATAGATATAGTAAATTTAGTATGCGAGTTCAAGTATAATCCTAGGTATGATAGATTTAGATTCCATATTAATAGTGGTTCAAGATGTCATTTAATTTTAAGAAAGATTGATTTAAATATACCTTATGCTTTGATATGTATATTATTATGCAATATGAAGCTTGATAGAATTAAAGTTAGGATATTATCAAGTAATGCATTTATAGCATGGAAATTCTTAGAAAGAGTATTCCTCGCTAAGCGATATATAAATGTGCTTATAGATAGTATTAAGATATTAGATAGTAAGTGGACTAGTGATGAAGATATATTGAAATTTTATGCTGGATATATAGTAAGTGGTTTATCTTGGATTAACAAAGACAGATAATATTATACTCACTTCTTACCTTCATAAACGGCATAAATCTTAATTCTACCTTTGAGATAGTCTCTAATTAAGATTCTAATCATCTCACTAGCAGAACTACAGTCCTTAGACGCCTTCTGTTTAAAACGCTTCCATACCTCATCATCAACTACGATACAAACCCTCTTAACACCCATTAACACCACTCTATAGATATGAATATTATCGAATGATATTTAAACACCCGCAAGATTATTGACTGAGAATTAAAATACTTCAATTAAGGAGTGTATATCTGTAAAATCTATTTACAGGATGTAAAAGGTTCTTTACATAACTCCTCTAAAATGAGAATAGATAAATAGAGTATGGAGGGATTACTTCCCCCTCTTCTTATGAATGTATTCTGCGACTTCCTTCACTAATTTTGCAGGTGATGCTATTGGATACTCTATATTATCTAATATCTCTTCAATCGGTATATCGTATATCTTAAATCCAGCCAGTCTAGGTAGTAGGTCTGCCTTCTCAACAGGGAAGTCTAATCCCTTAATACTCGTCATTAATTTAACAGCCCAATCAGCACCTAATACTTTAGCAGTCTCTGAGATTAACCTGGCTTCATCCTCAGTTAATCTCCTTCTCATAGCTTTATAAGCTAGCTTTGCAATACCGCCGGCAACATGCTCGTCGACTTCCTCACCAGTCTCGATACCCTCAATCTTCTTTAATACTGCTTCTGGATCTGCAGATGCCATCTTCTGAATAGTGGCTTTAGTAGTCCCTAACTTCTCAGCAATCTCCTCATTAGTATATCCTGCATCCTTAAGTAGCAACATATAGCATGCTCTTAATAGACTGGGGATCCAAGTAAGATTCCTTAAGTGGATTAACTTCCTAGGACCACCTAAGATTTTAATTGCTTCAATAAGCATCAGCAATACCCTCTCATCTCTCTCTTTCTCAATATCAGTAGGAGGTTTAATCTCCATCATAATACAACACCACTATTACTAATAACTGGTATGCAATAGTTAGAT
>CAZHBK010000086.1:0-6069 GCA_964530465.1 uncultured Nitrososphaeria archaeon
CATGATAAGTGAGCTATATCTTGGTGATAATTGAGATTTCATAATTATGTTAACTTTAATAATTACCATATTATATTCATAATGGATATTTTGGAAATATATCAGCGTTATCCATATAACTTACGTATAATTACTCTTAATTTTTATGTATTATAAGCTCTGGAAAATTTATAGCTTAGTCTATGATTTGATTCCTAGCCTCGATGAGGCTGAAAACAGCATCGTTCTCAACATTAATTGTAGGATTATTACTATATTTGATAATCGTTATAAATAGGTTTCCACGCATCAAGATTATGCTTGAGAGTAGTGTTAGACCTTATGCTGTATATCTAATTATATTCTTTCCATATATCTGGATTGCTATAGCTGCATTAGTATATAAGCTTGCTACATGGATTTCATCTAAGTTTGAAAGGTTATAAGGATAGGATATATAAAGTATTTATCAATTATCTCAATATTATCTTAGGAATTTTTGAGGAATTTAAGATTTATATTTGATGTTGATTTTATAATTATTTGGGATAATGAATAATCTTCGTAGGCGTGTGGTGAAGAAGGTGAGTAAAAGGGATATTGAGACCTTCGAGATAGATGTCGGAACTATTGTTAGGGATAGGAGTAGGAGGCTTTATGGATTTGAAATTATCGCGTATGATAGACCTGGTGTAGCTGCTAGAATTAGTGAGATATTTGCAAGATATAATGTTAATATCGTTAAGATAGTGAATTCACTTAGCGATGATGAAGGCAAAGTATTAGTATATGTAGTTGGCGATTTCTCAAAGGCTAGAGTTACTCCAGACAAATTAATGAATCAATTAGTTAGAGAGAATAAGGATTACGTGCTGGAAGTCTATAAAGCACCTAGGTTAGGCTCTATAATATATTCTGATAAGATATTCCCATTAAAGATAGGAGATTATAGAGTCGTATCTTGGGGGCCTGCAAATTTAAGAGGTTTCTTAATTGATCTTAAGAAGACGCTTGGTGATGAAGTAGCATGTACTATATTATTTCATTTAGGTGAGGCTGTTGGTAGGGCTACATATGAGTCATATATATCTCCTATAGATTCTAATTTAGAGATAGCAGTGGATGTAATACGTGGTTTAATGATTGCATATGGATGGGGTAAGATATTAGAATATGAGATTAACGAGTATATTAGAAGAATGGTAATATCAGTTGATAGGTTATGGGAGTGTGAGTTAATGGAAGGTAAGGTTGATAAACCTGCAAGCGTATATTTTAAAGGATTCTTAAGTGGGTTCTTCAGTAAGCATTTCAATAGAAGAGTTATTGTTAGGGAGATTGAATGTGTTGCTAAGGGAGATAAACAATGTACTTTTGAGATCACATGGTAGATTATTCATACCTTAGTGCTTCAACTGGAGGCACTCTAGACGCTTTATATGCTGGTATTAAACCACCTAAAACCCCGACTAGTATAGCTAATCCAATAGATTCACCTATTAACATTGGTGTTATTGCTGGAGATGCAGTTATAACTACAGTCCCTACAACTAGACTTCTAGAAGCTAGTAGGAAAGCTCCTATAGTGCCAAGAAATACACCGATTAAACCACCAATTAAACTCATTATAAATGCTTCTGATAGAATAGTAATTAATACATCAAAACTTGAGAATCCTATCGCCTTCAATACTCCTATCTCCCTAGTCCTCTCAATGACAGAAGCAAACATCGTAGCCATAATACCAGTTATAGCTACTGCGAAAGCAGAAAGCGATAGTGAATATAGTAGGAAGTTTAGTACGTTAACAACACATCCAATAACATCTGCGATCTTCTTGAAGGATATGACCTCAGCTAAATTACCATACCTCTCTCTTAATTGATCAGTTAAAATCCCAACATATCTAGAGTCGCTAACACAGACCATAATACCAGAATATTTATTTAATCCTAAGATTGCGGGTCCGGCTGATTTAGGTAGGAATATAGTTGTATCTGGGTTGACTATTAATGCATTACCATATCTCTCTAATACGCCTTCAATTCTAACTACCTTAATTCTAATCTTAATCTTACTATCCTCCTGATGTGGTATCGCTACTGATATTACCTGACCGAGCCTTAATATTCTATTACCCTTATCATCATATACGACATCATGACCTACTACAGCTGAGGAATATGCACTTTCAGGAGGGATAGATCCATTTTCAATCCTAAAACTACCCATAGCATTAAACACCTTTCTAATATCTGCAGCGAATAAATTGACTTTAATAATCTTACCGTCAGAACGCCGGAAAGTACCTTGTGTTAGATAGAATGGTATAGCGTCCGATACCATCCTCAATCCCTTAATATACCTTATATCATTATCGGATACGGTATACTTACTGGTTGAAAGGACGAGAATAGTATTCTGACCTAATTGAGACAGCTGACCTGTAATAACCTGTGAATATCCTTCTACAGTTCCAATTATTGTAACCATAGCTGCAGGTCCGATTGCGATACCTAAGATTGTTAATATAGCTCTAATCCTTCTCTCTCTCAACGTACTTAATGCAAGCCTTAATATATCTAGTGGAAGTATCATATCAAATACCTCCAGTTGATTTCCCGGCTATAAAGTTCTTGTAAATTAGGATTAAGCTAATTATGAGGAATGCAATAACACATATAGTAATAATAAGCCTCCACGTGAACTCCTCCCCTGGTAATCCTAATATTGTAACTTGTTTCTTCGCAGTTGGTTTCGGAAAGACATGTATAGTTATTGGGAATTCATATTTAACGGATTCATAATATGCATTCATGAATCTAACAACTATAGTTATATTTAAATCGCCAGTATAATTCTTGACATATGCATATAGCGTAATAGGCATCTGAGATCCCTTATCGATATCACCTACAAATGAATAACTTGATTGATCGAGATCTAGGTATTTATTACTCTTAATGAATACTTCAGTATTTCTAGCTGTATCAGTACCTATATTTACAATAGTAGCTGATATAGTGAGCTTGCTCATTGCATATGGTGGGTTAGGTTCAATCGATACATCAATTAACTTAAGCTCTGCAATACCCTCAACGTATAGTATTACGGTTTGATTAAACATCATCATATTGCCTGCCGGATCTACATATGATATTGTTACTAATGCAGGTATACTACCGATATATGATGATGTTGCTGGAGCAGCATACCAGACTAATTTAACTACTTGCCTAGGCTTCATAACTGGAATATACTTCACAGCTGAGGAGAATGATATAGCTGATGATAAACTCGATAACGATACACGTACGTCGTACATTGGTCCAGATCCATTATTATACAAATATAGGACTATCTTACTCCTTCTAGAACTGATGAATATAACTGATTTATTCTCTAAAACTATAATATTCTCAGTTCTACCTAAGACCCACATACGTGCATTAATATTAATACTCCTTTCAGTATTCCATTCATCTAAGAAAGAGAGTATTATCTTGTAATCGTATACTCCAGGCTTAATATCTGGTTTAAAGTTTAAAGTCATAGGAATTATAATGAAATCGCCTTTCCTAGCCTCACCCCCCTGTACTTGAGTAGGCTGGATTGTAAATCTACCAGCTCTAATTGATGTAATTAATTGGGTTATCTGCTGGCTTGATGATGCAATATATGGAGTTATATTAAAGACTTTACCTCCGGTGATAGTCGATATTACTCCATCTGGGAGGATGACTTCAGCTATAATACCATACATTCTATCGAATTCAATATTCCTAAGTACAACTATCTGATATATACCTGCAGCTCCAGGACCAGCACTATTATAAAGCCAGTATGATGTAATATATTGGACCCCCGATGTATGACTTATCCTTATTGATAGCTTATATACATCTGTTAATGATAGACCTCCCCCACCGCTATTCAATAGATATCTAATTATCAATGTAACGTTGTAGAATCCCGGAGATACATTACCTATATTGAATTCGAATGTTAACGTAGCCGTCTGCCATGAATTTATAGGTCCTGCAATATAGGAGTGTACATATCGAGAGCCCCTCCTCTCGAAACCATTAGGTAGTATTAATGTTGCATTAATACCCGAGACCGAATATGGTGATTCATCAGCTATAGTAACTACTAGTCTAGCCTTCTTAGTATTAGGGTAGACATTATATCCATTCTCCCAATCATAGTCGACGATTTTAATATATGGTAGTCCGGCTGGAGGTCTGGAAACTCTAACGTATATGAAGGTGTTTAATCTCTTAGGTATATCGGATCCATATATCGATAGCATATAGTATATAGACATATTAAATCTGTAATCGCCTGGATTAACAGACTTACTAATGTTAACGTAGAATGTAAGTCTAGAGTACTCTAATGTTCTTAAGATATCTAATGTTGATGATGTAGTATAGGTAATAGTAAAACCATCTGGTGCTTCAACGACGACTCTTAGAGACCTAGCATCATAAGGGCCTTTATTTAATAATGCAATTGTTAATTGATTGAATTTAGAGCCTGGATATACCTCTATAGGCTGGTTAACACCCCAGTATGCATTCGCAATAACTATATTAGACTTATATATTTCTGGATTAGATACCTCGATGTATATCGTAGTCTTAAATATATCAATAGCTCTTGCACCATTAGGATCTACAATATATGATAGACTGATGTTAAATGGATATTTACCTGGTTTAACCCAATTAGATACATTGACATAGAATGCTAGTGTGAATGCAGTGGATGCAGGTATATCACCATTTGGAATTGTAATACCATATATCTTAAATCCATCTGGAGTTTTAACTTTAACACCTAATGCAGATATATCTCTTAACCCCCTATTAGCAATTCTCAACTTAATCTCAATAGCTTTAGAACCAGGGAGGAGCGGTGAAGGTTGATTATTATAATCATATTCGATAGATGTAATTACTAAGTTGCTATTATAGCTTGAGACTCTTAAATGTATAGTTGAGTTATAATACGCTTTTAATATAGTATTTCCAACAGATATTAAACCATATGCTTCTAAAGTAAAGTTGTATACTCCTGGCGTGATATTGGACGCATATATCGGACCTATGGATAATGTAGCAGTATCACCATAGTCTAAAACCCTATTAAACGTATAGTTTACTAAATGTAAACCAGCTGCTGTAGTAAATCCATCCGGTAGATGTAGATATATATTTAATGAATTGATTCTATAGAAGCCGATATTTCTAATAGTAATATCTAAGTTAACTTCTCTAGAACCTCTGTATAGGGTATCTAAACCATTCCATCCGATAGATACAATAGCTATGGTTAGATTCTGTGGTTTGGATATTTTTAGATTGATATCAAGGCTATTATAATATGTCTTACTAGCACCACCATATCCCTGGAAGGTAGCTTCTATCCTTAACTTAGCCTTATAGATACCCGGTTTTAAATTATAATCAACGTATATGCCTGTAAATGTAATTGTTGCTAGATCGCCTCTTCCTAAATTCCCTATAGTATATGATACTTTTGATGGTTTGAAGCCTTTAGGTAATTGGAGATACGTCTTAACATTTGTCAGATCACACTCACCGATATTTCTTAAATCAATGCTAAGCTCTAAATCTCTAGCTCCAGGCGTTGCATTTATATATGATCCGTCAGTAGCCATCCAATATATATTATCTATCGAATATCCTACTTGCGGGAAATTACTTATCTTTAATGGAATACTAGAAATTGTATAGCTGCCTGTTTTTAAGGTTCCACCCTCAAAATATTCATATCTAATTGTTAAATCACCATAATATGTTCCAGGGTTTAAATTACCACCAATATCAAGTCTGAAATCGAATTCAAATGTCTCACCTTCATCAACATGTTGCGTAATTGTATTATTCTCTCTTACAAATCCAGTAGCTTTAGCGGTATTAGAACCATATATATCCGTAATACCATTAGGTAGGGTTAAAACTCCAGATACGCTAATCAATTTCTTGTAATTATTTACTATTAGTACGATTAAAGTAACATCCTTACTGCCAGGATATACCTCTCTAGGATTATCCCTACTAC
>CAZHBK010000087.1:0-6063 GCA_964530465.1 uncultured Nitrososphaeria archaeon
CTCCTACACCAGGCGTAACTTACACCGTTAAAATAGTAACAAAGACAGGCGCTATATTTACATTCAATGTAATTGCTGGTAGATCAGGCTAAATTCATCCTTCAATTTTATTTCTTTTATGTATATCTATTATATAGTGTAATAGTATATAAAGTGATTATACTTAAAGAAGATATCTTCAGGAATAAAATAGCACAAGACAAATAAATAGTAAGTGGTAAGGAGATATTAAAACTTTTGAAATAAATGTACGATAGTAATAAATAACTGTTAATTATTAGCTAAGTGCATCGTAGGTTGCTTATTTTTATCCTTAATAGTTCGCTTGTTGAGTCGAATCTGAAGTAGTATAGGTATGTTCCGTCTGTTAGTAGTCTTTCTCCTTCTCCGCTTGTTGTTACTGGTATTTTTGGACTGCATGCAGACCATTTATTTAATCTGGTGTCATATCTGAATAATCCTCCTCCGAGATCAGATACATACATTACCCCTCTATAGTATGTCATTCCGCTAAGTTTAACAGTAGGTATATTCGCTAATTGAGTCCATGTATCTGAAGTTATATTGTACATGTAGAAGCCCTCTCTACCACCACCTATAGCTACATATATTGAAGCGTTATCCCCTCCGATAGCCATACCGTATTCTCCAACTGGCTCTGGTATATTTGCTATCTGCGTCCATGTATTAACTGTTATATTATACTTATATGCATATTGCGTATCTCCACCGGCAATGTAGATTAGTATGTCTGGGTAAGTGTTTGAGTATGCTATTGAAGCACCATGACCTGCTTGATACGGTAATTGTGTTAATAGCCTCCATTCGCCAGTAGTTGTATTATATAGGAATAGATGTGTTTCGTTAAATGCATAGATCATTTTATTTGACGGAGTATATAGTAGTCTGGCTATACCATCCCATATAAATGGTGCGTCTGCAATCCTACTCCAGTTATTTTTAGATGGTATGTATATATAGGTCTCGTTAGTACCACCACGGCCAATGTAGAATACTCCACTAATCCTATATACTACTCTTAGATATGTTAAATCGATGTATTCTCTAAATGGATATGCATTCTCACTAGATAATGTAGTATTAAATCTCAAGACTAATATTCCATTAGATACTACTGATGCTAGATTACGTGTTATAGATGAATTATAATAGTTTTCATTTGTATCTACTATATTCCATTCAGTTATATACTGCCATGCACCACTAGAGTAATTGTATACTTTATGGTATAATATCATTCCAGTAGAGTTATATCTAATCTTTGATATTATATCAATCCTATGAATACTCTCTAGACTTATATTCTCAAACCTTAGATTGACTATAGCAGCATACTTATATACGTATGATACTGTGAAGTTTAGGAAGTCTATATATGCTTTGAATCTCTCATTGAATACTGTATCTCTATATCCAGCTACTTTAATCCTCCAGTAGCCTGACTCATTTCTATAGTATGTTGGATTTGTAGTTATTACAGCAGAATGATATACGTCGTTTGGCGCATTACTATATGTATAGGATATATATCCTTCCTCACCAGGCTCTGAATACCTACTTAGATTGAAATTATATACAGATATATTTACAACAACTCCATTAAAGTCATAGTGTGCTTCAAGTCCATATGTAATATTATTCCATATTTTAGCTAGGTTTGAAGATCCTTCAAATACAATGCTAAACTGGTATTTACTAGGTAATTCCCGCAATCCTAGGTCTACTCTAGTTTGATTTACTAGATCTAAATTAGGATTATCTATATCTAGCTGGAAATATGTAGTCTTATTAGATAATGCCTTAACATAATATATTATCTCTAAGTATTGACCCTCGCTAGATGTATATCCCGGGAAATTATATCTACCTATAGTTGTAGTCCATGTAGCATTAGCACCGATACTTGCTTGAGCTACTTTAGACCCGATACACTGGATTATATTTCCGGAGGAGTCAATTATATTTATGTCTACTGCTATTAGACCGCCTCCAACAGCATGTTCACTGCCGATTGAAACCTCTGGATCTACTGTTGCCTTCTTATGAGGCCAGAACATAATCGAATTATAGTTACTTGGATATCCATGGAGATTTCCATAATCATAGCTTGAGATTACGTAATGCCTTCTATCACCATATGAAATACCAACTACTTGAGTTGAATCGGTTGAGCTATGACCATTTATACTTCCATAGTCGAAGCGGATTAATCCATTACCATACAATACAACTGCAAAATTCTGACTTCCTGAGCCTGGGTAGAATGTAGTATACCATCTAATGTATACTCCAGAACCATACTCATCACTATAATCACTCTTAATATAAATGTTATGGCTACCAGTAGTCATTAAATCAGCCCAGAATGGCGCTATCATTCCTCTAGCCTTTAACTCACCATCCGTACTACTATAATCTGTACCAGTATACGTTGTCCCTATGAATCCATTACTACATATGTAGATAGTTTTATACGTACTACTGTAGAATGGGAAGTCGAATGGTAGATTATATGACCACCTTGAGTCATCTCCATGCCATCCCATAGCATTACCGATATTCTGGAATTTGTTTTCAGGCATAATCCATTCACTATAGATAATCTTATAGTTAGATCCATCACTAGCTGGTAGATGTGTAATTATAGATGGTAGGCTGCTCTGGCTTTCCGCATCTGGATTACCATAATACATGTAGATTACCTTTGTAGACCCGCCTGGGATTATAGGTATTTTAACCCATATTATCGAAGTACCTCCATAATCCCATTTCTCAATCCAGTAGGGGAGTTGCGTTCTATTATCTGAGTCTAAGAATCTAATATCACTACCATCAGAATTGACATGGCTGTAATCGAAGTTATCGGGAGTTAAGACTATCTTGACTTGATAATACGTAAGTGTGGTTCCAGTTCTCTCAGTAATGTAGATAGGACGGTAATACTTCCATCCAGGTAATCCAGGAGTACCTCCACTCTCACCACCTACTACTACCTCAGGCTCTACGGAGGCCTTCTTACGAGGCCAGAATAGTATCGATCTTGCATGACTCGGATTTCTATTACCATTATAGCTTGAGAGTGTATAATGCTTGTTATCACCGAATGAAACACCTATAACTGGTGAACTATCTGTAGAACTAGACCCGCTGAAATACCCGTAGTCGAATCTAATTAATCCATTACGATATAATACTACAGCGAAATTCTGAGAGCCACTATAGTAATAGTAGAATGTATACCATCTAATGTATATGCCAGAGCCATATTCATCACTATAATCAGTCTTAATATAGATATTACGATCATCGTTGGTCATTAGGTCAGCCCAGTATGGGCAGATATATTTCCTACGTTTAAATTCACCCTCAGTACTACTCCAGTCTGAATGCCCACTTCTGCCATTGACTTGAATATATCCATTACTTGCAATAGCAACATATCTATAAGTGCTACTATAATATGGGAAGTTGAATGGTAGCCTATACCGCCATTGATAGTCGTCTGCATGCCATCCCATCGCGCTACCAATGCTTTGGAACTTACTTTCAGGCATAATCCATTCTTGATAGTATATTCTATAGTTTGATCCATCTGATGCGGGTAGTGATTCTATGATTTTATCTAATCCATAATGATCTGGGTCGTATGTTGCATTTGGATTTCCATAATACATGTAGATTACTTTAGTCTGCCCACCTGGTATACTGGGTACTTTAACCCATACTATAGCTTCTTTACTCTCATAATCCCATTTCTCAATCCAGTAATTCAATAAAGTACTATTATCTGAGTCTAAGAATCTGATATCACTACCATCATGCTTTGCATGATCGAAGTTAAAGTTATCTGATGTTAAAACTATCTTTACTTGGTAATTATTTAAATTAGACCCTGTTCTCTCATTAATGTAAATAGGTCTGTAATACTGCCATCCTTCAAGCCTATCGTTATCTGCAGTATATTCTATAGCACTTAGATAACTAAATCCACCACCTCCACCACCACTTATAACTGTTACATTAACCCTATAGTAGAAGGCCCATGTGCTTGCTGAAAGCGAGAGACCATTTAAGGGGTATATGAAGGAACCGAGTTTATGCCAGTTGGTATCTGTAGTAGTATAGCTTAGTATCGATCTAGATCCATTCGCCGGTAGAGTCATAAGTGTGTAGTATGTTGTACCTCCTATATTATATCCCTCTGAATGTGCATAAAGTATTGATTCTGATAAGACTGGAGACGACGATATAACTAGATAGCTATCGTCACCCGCTGAGACATCAGATATACTACCGCTAACTATAGAGCCAACGAGTAACGTATAAGCTGTAGCATGGTAAAATGTTGAAGTACTTGCTACTGGTGTTGAATCAACAATTAAATAATCGTTATCGTCAAAGTATAGAGATGAGAGAGAGCCACCCGCTATAGATCCAATAGTTGAATTATAACTGCTTACGTTAAATCCAAGATTTCTAAATGTCTCACTAGCATACGTTGCAGTAGATCCAGATGGGAATACATGTGGTGCTGATGGGAGATCCCTCCAGTTAACAACTGTTATATTTCCAACAATAGGTGTTGGGAATGGATATGTTGTAAGGTATATCTTACCTCTGGAGCTTACAATTTCGATAACATACTTCTTATCTGGATCTATAGAATACCCTGTATCAATTGTTTTTACTTCTCCGGGCATTATATAGATGTTTCTATCTTCAAGTGATATATGGGTATCATTAATCCAGATCGATAATATCTTAACTGGGACAGCTCCGATATTTCTAATATCTAGATATAGTATATTTCCTGCTCCAGTATATACATTTTCAAATCTAATATTCTCACTTCTCTTCTCAGTAGAATAATGCATCCTCTCTTTAGATGTCTGTAGTAGATTCTGGAATGATAGGTTAATCACGTAGAACGTACTTACGAATATAGCGAATAGAATTACAAGCATTGCGATAGCTATGAGAGTCCCTATACCCCTCCTTCTAATCATATTGCTTCAACCTCTGCAGAATAGGAATTACCTCTAGAACTAGCTACCTTAACCATATAAATATGACCTCTCTCAAGAGTGAATGGAACTGATGCTGGTATCTTAGTAAGATTACCTACTGGAATGAGGACATTTACGGAGATTCTAGCGAAGTTCTCAGTATTATTAATATCCTGTATATATATCGATACTATAGTTATATGAATCTGACCTACATTTCTAACATATACAGCAATACTATTATTATCATAGTAGAATTTAACATATTCAATTACAAAATCCTCCATTAATCTCTCACTAGCTGCAGATGTAAGTATTGATATTGACTGGCTGGATAAACCTAGCATTGTTACAGCCCATAGGAATATAGTAGTACCTAGTACAACTATAATGGCAGTAATTAATACTGTACTTACGATTGGACTTACTCCACGCCTCTTCATATATAAACTAACACCATATATGCTATATATTCCTCTAATTAAAAACAGTTTGTATCTGATTTTACTCTATAATCCTAATCAATACTCAGTAATTATTGCCTACTCATATGAATCTTATATCTCTGATACATTAGACTTACATAGTGATTATCCTACTTCAATAGCATAATACTGAGGTTGAGTAAAGACGGATATTGGAGTTAGGATTATTTTTTAAATGGTTATTGGGATACTGGGATAGTTTAAGTTATATTTAGAGTTGAGTTATATATTAATTAGATGAATTTAAAGCAAACAGTCTTAGCTATTATAATTCTTGGAATAGCAGCATATCTCGTGATAGGTTTTGCTAAATTCTCTAAGCTAAAGGAGTTTGTTGAAACTAGTATTAGTATGCCTATAGTGTATTTAATTATATGGTTGATTATAGCAGCTATAGCTATCAAAGTAGCTAGCTATTTAACCAAATTATATGAAAGAAGATAGGAAGCGTTTAATTTTAATAATCCAAACGGAGTTACTCTAATTATTTTAAGTTAACATCTAGCATTACACTATGATTATTAGAATTTCATGATAAGTGAGCTGTATCT